>NZ_JBDJAW010000044.1 GCF_039649665.1 Microbispora sp. ZYX-F-249
ACCAGCCCGACGCCGCCGTCCGGCTGGCCCAGCCCGCAGGGCTCACAGGCGGTCACCAGCACGATCAGCGTCTCCGGCAGCCTCGACGGAGGCCTGAAGCGCTACTACGCGAGCGGCAGCATGGGTGACGGCGGGCAGAGCGAGAGCCAGAAGCCGATCTTCGAGCTGGCCAACGGCGCGACGCTCAGGAACGTGATCATCGGTTCGCCCGGCGCCGACGGCATCCACTGCCTGGGCAGCTGCACGCTGCAGAACGTCTGGTGGGAGGACGTCGGCGAGGACGCCGCCACCCTGCTGGGCAGCTCGTCGTCGCAGGTCATGACCATCGACGGCGGCGGGGCGAAGAGCGCATCCGACAAGGTGTTCCAGCACAACGGCCCCGGCACCATGATCATCAAGAACTTCCAGGTGCAGAACTTCGGCAAGCTCTACCGCGCCTGCGGCAACTGCACGAACTCCTACCAGCGTCACGTCCAGATGTCGAACATCGTGGCGACCACCCCCGGCAAGACGCTGGCCGGCATCAACACCAACTGGGGCGACACCGCGCGCTTCTCCAACATCACGATCGTGAACGACTCCAGCCACAAGATCGTGATCTGCGAGAAGTACAAGGGCGTCCCGAAGGGCAGCGAGCCCTCCAAGATCGGTGAGGGTCCCGACGGCACGAACTGCCTCTACAGCTCCTCCGACATCACCTACAAGTAAGCGCCCCCACGCCCCGCGCAGGCGGGAACAACGGAAGGCCCGGTGGTCCCCCCCCAGCCACCGGGCCTTCTGTGTTGAATTGCCGCGCCTGCGGCGCGGCGGCTCAGGCGGCGCCGTGCCAGCCGCCGTAGTCGGCGAGGAAGAGGGCCTCGGTCGTGACGACGCGGCGCAACTCCTCCAGCACCACCCGCTCGTTGGGGGCGTGGATCGAGGCGCCGTCGTCCTCGGCGCCGTACAGCAGGATCTCGGCCTTGGGGAACTGCCGGGCGAGGGCCGCCACCAGCGGGATCGAGCCGCCCTGACCGACCTGGCGCGGCGCCCGGCCGAAGGCGCGCTCCAGCGCGCGCTCCGCGGCGTTCATCGCCGGGCCGCCCGGCTCGATCTGGAAGCCCGAGCCGCTGACGAAGTCGCCGAAGGAGACCTTGACCCCCCACGGCGCGACCTTCTCCAGGAAGGCCGTCACGTCGTTCAGCGCCTGCCTGGCGTTCCCGCTCGCGGGGATGCGGATCGTGACACGGGCCCGGGCCACCGCCTGGACCGCGTTGATCGCGCCGGTCACGGTCGGCACGTCCAGCCCGGTCACCGTGATCGCGTACGACGCCCAGAGCCGGTCGGACAGCGAGCCGTCCCCGACCAGCGACACACCGTCGAGCACTCCGGCGAGCGAGCGGAACTCCTCCTCGGCCGGCGCCTCGCCGGGGAAGGTCCCCGGTTCGAGGCCGGGCACCCGGACGTTCCCCTGGTCGTCGTGCAGGGCGGTCAGCATGCGCATGAGCGCGGCCAGCGCGTCGGGCGCGGCGCCGCCGAACGCGCCGCTGTGCACGGCCTCGGCGAGCGTGCGGACCTCCACGGTGAACGCGGCCATGCCGCGCAGCGACGTGGTGAGCGCGGGATCGCCCACCTCGGGGTTGCCGACGTCGGCGATGACCATGGCGTCGGCGCGCAGCAGGTCGGGGTTGGCCTCGACGAACGCCTCCAGGCGCTCGCCGGCGTACTCCTCCTGGCCCTCGATGATGACCTTCACGCCGACCGGGAAGCGGCCGTTGAAGGCGCGCAGCGCGGCCACGTGGGTGATGACGCCGCTCTTGTCGTCGGCCGTGCCCCGGCCGTACATGATCCCGTCGACGACCGTGGGCTCGAACGGCGGCGTGCGCCACAGCGCGAGGTCACCGGCGGGCTGGACGTCGTAGTGCGCGTAGAGCAGCACGGTCGGGGCGCCGTCCGGCGCGGGCGCCTCGGCGAACACGGCGGGGAAGCTGCCCTCGATGGGGATCTGCCGGACGTGTGGGAGACCGGCGGCGCGCAGCAGTCGCTCGACGAGCGCCGCGGCCTCCAGGACCGGGGCCTCGGAGTGACCGGGGAACGCGACGGAAGGGATGGCGGCCAGGCGCTTGAGATCCTCGACCGTCTGCGGCATGCCCTCCTCGACGGCGCGCTCGATCTCCTCAGGTGTCACGGCGTTCTCCCGGATGTGCGTGGATCTTCCCGGCGTTCGGTGGACCCCATTTGACCACACGGTCCGGCGGGCCCATCTTCCACGTCCGGACGGTCTCAATCTACCTTGACGGATTTCGTTGCCGTTACATGTCGATGTAGCGGAATCCGAACTTCTTCCACAGTGCAGCCACGTAATCACTTGGCAAAACGCGGAAGTGGCATGCAAACTGTCTCCAGCGACGGATCACCTGAGGGAAGGTTGCGATGACGCGCCCCGACGTACTCAAGGCCGCACAGGACAATCTCTGGATGCACTTCACGCGCCACTCCTCCTACGAGGGAGGGGAGGTGCCCATGATCGTGCGCGGCGAGGGCGCCTACGTCTACGACATCCACGGCAAGCGGTATCTCGACGGCCTCGCCGGACTGTTCGTGGTCCAGGTCGGCCACGGCCGCGCCGAGCTGGCCGAGGCCGCCGCCAAGCAGGCACAGGAGCTCGCGTTCTTCCCGCTGTGGTCGTACGCGCACCCCAAGGCGGCCGAGCTGGCCGCGCGGCTCGCGGAGCTCACCCCCGGTGACCTCAACCGCGTCTTCTTCACCACCGGCGGCGGCGAGGCCGTCGAGTCGGCCTGGAAGCTGGCCAAGCAGTACTACAAGCTCAAGGGCAAGCCGCTGAAGACCAAGGTCGTCAGCCGGTCCATCGCCTACCACGGCACCCCGCAGGGCGCGCTGTCGATCACCGGCATCCCGGCGCTCAAGCAGGTCTTCGAGCCGCTGGTGCCCGGCGCGATCAAGGCCCCCAACACGAACCTCTACCGCGCCGACGAGATCTCCGGCTTCCCCGGTCTGGAGAAGGACCCCGAGGCGTTCGGCCGCTGGGCCGCCGACCAGGTCGGCAAGGCCATCGAGATGGAGGGCCCGGACACCGTGGCCGCCGTCTTCGTCGAGCCGGTGCAGAACGCCGGCGGCTGCTTCCCGCCGCCCCCCGGATACTTCCAGCGGCTGCGTGAGATCTGCGACGCCCACGACGTGCTGCTTGTGTCGGACGAGGTCATCTGCGCCTTCGGCCGCCTGGGCACGATGTTCGGCGGTCAGAAGTTCGACTACGTGCCGGACATCATCACCTGCGCCAAGGGTCTGACCAGCGGTTACTCGCCCATCGGTGCGATGATCGTCTCCGAGCGGCTGTTCGAGCCGTTCAAGAGCGGCACCGAGACCTTCGCGCACGGCTACACCTTCGGCGGCCACCCGGTGTCGGCCGCCGTCGCCCTGGCCAACCTCGACATCTTCGAGAGGGAGGGCCTGCTCGAGCACGTCACGGCCAACGAGCCCGTGTTCAAGGCCACTCTCGACCGGCTGCAGGACCTGCCGATCGTCGGCGACGTCCGCGGCTCGGGCTACTTCTACGGGATCGAGCTGGTCAAGGACAAGTCCACCAAGCAGACCTTCAACGAGGAGGAGTCGGAGCGCCTGCTGCGCGGCTTCCTCTCGAAGGCGCTGTACGACGCCGGCCTGTACTGCCGGGCGGACGACCGAGGGGACCCGGTCGTGCAGCTCGCCCCGCCGCTGATCTGCGGCCCCAAGGAGTTCGACGAGATCGAGTCGATTCTCCGTTCGGTGCTCACCGAGGCGTGGGCCCGCCTGTAGACCATGGAGCTCGTTCGGCCGGGTAGGGGGCGACCGTGACGAGTGACCGCCTGAAAGGACACAACTCATGAAGATCGGCGTGCCCGCCGAGGTCAAGAATCACGAGTACCGCGTCGCCGCCACACCGGCCGGCGTCCACGAGCTCGTCCGTCACGGTCACGAGGTCGGCGTCCAGCGCGGCGCCGGCCTGGGCTCCTCCATCACCGACGAGGAGTACCTCGCGGCCGGCGCCAAGCTCGTCGAGGGCGCCGACGAGGTGTGGGCCGAGTCCGACATGATCCTCAAGGTCAAGGAGCCGGTCGCGGAGGAATACCACCGTCTCCGCGCGGACCAGATCCTGTTCACCTACCTCCACCTGGCCGCCTCCCGGCCCTGCACCGACGCGCTGCTCGCCGCCGGCACCACCGCCATCGCGTACGAGACCGTCCAGGTCGGCAACGGGCTGCCGCTGCTGGCCCCGATGTCGGAGGTCGCGGGCCGGCTGGCCCCCCAGGTCGGCGCGTACAACCTGATGCGCTTCAACGGCGGCCGCGGCGTGCTCCCGGGCGGCGTGCCCGGCGTGGCCCCCGCCAAGGTCGTCGTGATCGGCGGCGGCGTCTCCGGCCTCAACGCGGCGCAGGTCGCCGTCGGCATGGGCGCGGACGTGACGATCCTCGACGTCAACATCGACCGGCTGCGCCACATCGACGCCATCTACCAGGGCCGGCTGAAGACGCTGGTCTCCACGTCCTACGCGATCGAGCGGGCCGTGCTGGAGGCCGACCTGGTCGTCGGCGCCGTGCTCATCCCGGGCGCGAAGGCCCCGACGCTCGTCTCCAACGACCTGGTCTCCCGCATGAAGCCGGGTTCGGTGCTCGTCGACATCGCCATCGACCAGGGCGGCTGCTTCGAGGACTCGCGCCCGACCACGCACGACGACCCGACGTTCCGGGTGCACGAGTCGGTGTTCTACTGCGTGGCGAACATGCCGGGCTCGGTGGCCAACACCTCCACCTTCGCCCTGACGAACGCCACCCTGCCCTACGTCGTCAAGATCGCCGACAAGGGCTGGAAGGACGCGCTGCGCGGCGACGCGGCGCTCGGCCTCGGCCTCAACACCCACGCCGGCGTGCTCACCAACCAGCCGGTCGCGGTGGCGCACGACCTTTCGTACACGCCGGTCGCGGAGATCCTCGCCGCCTGAGCCACGCGCGCCAGGGCCTGATTCGTCAGGTACGACCGAGGTCGAGGCGTCTGCGCAGGTCCCTCGCGGTGCCGAGCACATGCTCGACCTCGGCCGGGGTGGGCCAGGGGGCCGTGCCCGGCCGCAGCAGAGTGGCGCGCACCAGGCCGAGATGCTCGATCGCGGCCCGGTGCAGTCCGCTCACCCGGGCGAGCCGTCCCACGGTGTCCGCCGGACCGGTCTCGTCCGCGTCCGGCAGGCCGCCGCCGGCCGGACCGCCCATGACCGGGTTTCCGGCGATCAGGTCTCCGGTGACCAGGTCCCAGGTGCCGAGGATCTCGACCAGGTCCGCGGGCTCCGCCGCGGAATCGCCGCGCCTGCGGGCCGCCGCCACGGCGAGCTCGGCGCGCGCGGCCTGCGCGGGCTCCGCGGGCCGGTTCCAGTGGGGCGGGGGCGGGTCGATCAGGCAGTCCTCTGCCTCCGGGGACGCGCCGAGCAGGGGCAGCAGCGTCCGCAGCTCGACCATCGCGCCGTGATGCCCGAACTCGGCCGCCCGCCTGAACCAGTGGCGCCCGCCCTTCAGGTCGTTGTGCTCCGCGACGAGCAGCAATCCGAGGCGGAAGGCGGCCTCGGGGTCGTCGGCCGCGGCCCGCTCGTACCAGTGGGCGGCCGCCTGCTTGTCGTCCATCCGGGCGCAGACGAGACCGGCCATCCGCCGTGCGTCGGGCCGCCCGGTGCGCGCCGCCCGCTCGAAGCAGGCGCGCGCGGTGGGTAAGTCACCCCGGCCCAGCGCCAGGTCGCCGAGGCGGAAGGCCGCCCCGGGGTGGTCGGCGCGGGCGGCGAGCCGGTAGAACGCCTCCGCGCCCTTCTCGTCGCGGGCCGCGTGCAGGAGCAGAGCCATGTGATAGGCGGCCTCCGCGTGGCCGCCGCGCGCCGCGTACTCCCACCAGTGCAGCGCCTCGGCCTCGTCGCCCGCGGCGTAGCCCAGGAAGCCCAGGTCGTGGGCCGAGCGCAGGTCGCCGTCCACGGCCGCCCTGAAGTGCCAGCGCCGGGCGCCCATGCCGTCGCCCTGGTCCTCGCACAGCAGCGCCAGCCGCCGGGCCGCGTGGCGGGAGCCGTCCTCGGCCGCCCGCTCGAACCACGTACGCGCCGCGTCGGTGTCCCCGCGCCGCTCCAGCAGCAGCGAGGCCAGGTTCGTCGCCGCGTCCGCGTCGCCGGTGGCCGCGGCCAGCTCGAACCAGCCGATGGCCTCCTCGGTCGTCCCGTGCGTGCGGTGCCACAGCCCCAGGTTGTAGGCGCTGTCGACGTTGCCCGCCCGCGCCGCCCGTTCCCACCAGTGCCGGGCGCCCAGTCGGTCGTCGCGCTCCGCGCACAGCCGGCCCAGCCGGTGCGCCGCGTCGCGGTCGCCGTCGCGGGCCCTGTCGAGCAGGTTCGCCTCGGCCGGGTCCAGGGGTTCAGGGGTACGCGGGACCGGTATCCCGGGCCACGCGGTCGCCTCCGTCGCTCCCACTAGTGTCATGGGAGACAGGGTGACACGTAACCGAGTCGTCACGGAGGGTTATTGGTAAGACGTTGGCGTCATGGGACGCGCTCGAACCTGACGAAGCCCACGTACATTCCCATCCCACAGGCGTAGCGCAGCCGCCCCTCCGGACGGGCCGCGAGCCGTACCACGCGTTCGCCGGTCACGGGGAGCACGACGTCGCGGTCGTCGATCGCGAGCGTGCGCGTACAGCCCCGGTTGTCCCTCGTCCTGAAGGCGATCTCGACGGGACGTCCGGCGGCGGCGACGGCGATGCCGGGCCGGAAACCCTCGGCGGTCGCCCAGATCGTGAGCCGCTGGACGCCGTCGGTCCCGGTGAGGGCACGTCCCGCGGCGGCGGCGGGGGAGCCGAACCGCGCCTGTGAGAGGTCCGGCAGCCAGCCGCCGAGCCGCAGGCCGGAGCCGACGGTGAAGAGCCCGGCGGCCAGGGCCGCGATCCCCGCCAGGGCCGCCAGCCTGGTCGAGGCGAGCGTGCGCACCAGCAGCCCGAGCGCGGCGAGCGCGGGAGCGGTGCCGAGGGCGAGCCCCGCGAGCGCGGCCGCGCCCCCGGACGCGGAACCCGCGGAGACGGCCACGACCTCCATGCCGACCGTGACGCCGCAGGGCACGAAGATCGTGGCCATGCCGAGCCCGGCCGCCCGTACGAGAGTGCGGGAGCGCGCGCCGCCCCGGGTGACGTTCCAAGGTGCGGTCGTGCCTGGGGGCACGGCCCCGCGGGCGGCCGGGGCCGTGCCGTACGCGGGCGCGCACGCCTGCCCGTGCCCGGGGTCCGTGCACGGGCGGCCCGGTGAGGGTCCGCTTCCCGTAGTGCATTCGGGACCTTCTCCCCCCGGTGCGCAGCCCGCCTCGTGACGCCGGCGGAGCATCCGTACGGCGAGGACGACCACCACGGTCCCGGCGGCGACGAGCAGCACCGCCCGGGTGCCCGGGCCGACCCGGACGGCCGCACCCGCCAGCCCCAGCAGCGCGCCGAGCGCGGTGTGGGCGGCCAGCCTGCCGACGAGGAAGGCGGTCACCGGGGGGAGGGCGGAGGATGGCCCGTCCGTGTTCCCGGGGGGAGAGGCGAAATCTCTGCGAGGAGAGACGAGGCCGATGAGGAGGCCGCCCTGGACGGCGGCGCACGACGCCGTGCCCGCGGCGAGACCGGCGGCGAGGCCCCCGGCGAACAGGGCGGCCGAGTTCACGGTCAGCCGGTGAGCGCGAGGTCGTCCAGCGCACCGGTCTTCGCCGCCTCCACGAGCGAGCCGAGCTGGTCGAGGCTCATCTCCACCTTCTGGCCGAAGTCGTCGGTGATGACGACCTGACGCTCGGCCGGGGCGGCGGCGTCCACGAACAGCTCGGGGCAGCCGCAGCTGCAGTTGCCACAGAATCGGGCGATGGACTTCACGCCAGTCCTCCTCGTACGGCGGGGTCTTTGCTCGCAACGTAATGTGATCGAATGGAGGCGACCAGTAACAGTTCGCTGACCGGCCGGAGAGAAGTCCGCCACTTCCGGCGGAGCGATCATGATGCTTGGTTTCGCCGTGACCTGAATGAAGGAAAGTTGCAGAACCCTCACGAGTTTTGCAGATTATTGACCGACCCTTGGGCCCGCGCATAAGGTCCGGACAAGATCCGCATCAGCACACCCCCCGGAGCGGTCAATGAAACGTCTGACAGCGGTCGCGGCGTTGCTCAGCCTCACGGCCGTCGCGGCCTGCAGCGGCGGCGGCACGAACGGGAACTCCACCGGCGGCGGTGGTGGCGTCTACACCACGGTCGATCTCAACAAGCCGTCGCTCGACGTCAACGCGCCGATCAACCCGTGGAACCCCAAGGGCAACGCGTTCTGGGGCTACAACGCGATGAGGATCGCCTGGGCGAAGAACACCCTCACCGATCCGAACCAGTTCTACCCGGGCATCGCGGCGAGCTGGGACATCGCGCCGGACAACTCCTCCATCACCCTCCACCTGCAGCCGGGCAACAAGTGGTCGGACGGCAAACCCGTCACCGCCGAGGACGTGAAGTTCTCCATCGGGCTGGCCTACACGCAGGGCAGCACCGCCTTCGCGGTCGACCCCGGCGCGGCCGGCGCCGCCTCGGACGTCGAAGTCGTGGACGACGCGACCATCAGAATCACGCAGGACATGAAGAACCCCAGCGTCACGTTCGTACGCGGGGTCATGGACGCCTTCGTGGTACCCAAGCACGTGTGGCAGAGCGTCGTTCCGGCCGACTTCTGGGACACGCTCGAGACCGCCCGGGGCGACGGCCCGCAGGCGGAGGCGGCGCGCGGCCAGATCAAGGCGCTGTCGGAGAAGGTTCTCGCGTTCGCCCCGCCCCAGGACGTGTCGGCCGGGCCGTTCGTCCTCAAGCGGATGAACCCCGGCGAGGCGCTGCTGGTGAAGAACACGAACTTCTACAACGCCGCCAACGTCGCGCCCGACCAGCTCAAGCTGCTCAACACCACAGGGAACGAGCAGATCTGGAACTACCTGACCTCCGGCACGCTCGACAACGCGCCGTTCACCGCGGTGCCCGCCGACGTGATGAAGCGCATCAAGGCGACGCCCGGCAACCAGGTCGTCAAGGGCTACTCCCCGGTGGCCGTCTCGCTCGCGTTCAACCAGGCGAAGAAGCCGTACGACAACGTGCACGTGCGGCGCGGGCTGGCCTCGCTGATCGACCGTGAGGAGGTCACCCGAATCGCCTCCCCGGAGGGCGGCACGGCGGCCGTGACCACCTCCGGCATCCACCAGAAGGCCGCCAAAGAGTGGCTCGGCGCCGACCTCGACGTGCTGGACCCGTACGGACTCGACACGGCCAGGGCCGATAAGGAGTTCGCGGAGGCCGGCCTGCGGAAGAAGGACGGCAAGTGGGCGATGGCCGACGGCAAGCCCTGGAAGGTGACGATCCACATCCCGGCGCCGTTCTCCGACTGGGTCTCCGCGGCCAAGGCCATCACCAGCCAGCTCACCGCGGCCGGTGTCGACGCCGAGGTGGTGACCACCGCCGACTACCCGCTCTACCTGTCCGAGCTCGCCGAGGGCAAGTACGACCTCGGCTTCTGGCTCATCGCGCTCGGCCCCGCGCCGTACAACATCTTCCAGCGCCTGTACGGCACCTCCAACGGCTGGAACATCCTCGGCGGCAAGGTCAAGCACTCGGCGCCCGGCAAGGACGGCAACTGGATGGGCGGCCCCGAGACGATCGACGTCGACGGCGTCGGCACGGTCAACCCCGGTGAGCTGACCGCCCAGCTCAACACCGTCGGCGGCGACGAGCAGAAGGCGGTCATCGCCAAGCTCGCCAAGGCGGCCAACCAGGACCTCCCGGTCATCCAGCTGTGGGACTACGTGAACACCCAGTTCGTCAACACCAACCGCTTCACCGGCTTTCCGGAGGACGAGAGCGACCTGCTGCGCCAGCCCTCCGGCGTCTGGATCCAGCTCGGCCTGATCAAGAAGAAGCAGTAGTCGATGGCGGTTCTCCTCCGGCGGCTCGCGGGCCATGTGGCCCGCGGGCTCGTCATGATCCTGGTCGTCACCACGATCAGCTTCCTGATCATCAGGAGCGTCCCCGGCGACCCGCTCGCGGCGCGCTACCAGAAGCTCGTCGAGCAGGGCATGGCCCCCGACGCCGCGCAGCGCGCGGTCGAGGCGTTGTACGGCTTCACGCCGAAGGGCGGCCTGTGGGAGCAGTACCTCGACTACATGGGCGGCCTGGCCCACCTCGACCTCGGGCAGTCGCTGTCCGTGCCCGGCGCCGGGGTGTCCACCGTGCTGTTCTCCGCCGCCAAGTGGACCGTGATCCCGGTGCTCGCCGGGACGCTGCTGAGTTTCCTCGCCGGCGTCGTCATGGGCGTCTACGCGGCGATCAAGCGGACCGGCGTGCTGGGCGACCTCCTCGCGATCTCCGGATCGCTGCTGCACGGCGTCCCGCAGTACGTGCTGGCGCTGCTGCTCGGAGCGATCTTCACCACGCTGATCCCGATCCTGCCGGCAGGAGGGACGGCCGACATCATGATCGATCCCGGCTTCACCGCCGACTACATCGGCTCGCTGGTCGAGCACGCCACCCTGCCGGTCGTCACGTACGCGCTGGCCGGCTACGGCGGGTGGATCCTCGCGATGAAGTCGAGCGTGGTCACCGTGCTCGGCGACGACTTCATCCTGGCCGCCGAGCTGCGCGGCATGAAACGGTCGATCATCTTCCGCTACGTCGCGCGCAACGCGATCCTGCCGCTGTTCACGATCCTGGCGCTCTCGCTCGGCCTGCTCTTCGGCGGCGCGATCTTCATCGAGCGCATCTTCAACTATCCCGGCCTGGGGCTGATGCTCATCGACAGCGTCAACAACCGCGACTACTCGCTGATGGGCGGGGCGTTCCTGCTCATCACGACGGCGGTCGTCGTCGCGAACATCGCGGCCGACCTGCTCTACACGGTCATCGACCCCCGGGTGCGCAGCGGAGGGGAGACGGCATGACAAGCACGATCGTGCCGGAGGCGGGCGCCGCCGCGGCCGTGCGCCGCAACTTCTGGCGGGGCGTCTGGCGGGTCATGCGGCGCAAGCCGAGCCGGATGGCCGGGGCGGTCATCCTCGTGGTGTTCGCGTTCATGGGGATCTTCGGGCCGTTGCTCTACCCCGACCCGCTGCCCCGCGACACGAGCGCGCTCTACGCCGCGCCGAGCCCGCGGCATCCGTTCGGCACCGACTTCGAGGGCACGGACGTGCTCGCCCTCGTCGTGACCGGAACCCGGTACGTCCTGCTGACCGCCGTCGTGACGGCCGTCATCACGGTCGTGGTGGGCGCGGGCATCGGGCTGTTCGCGGGGTTCCGGCGGGGCCGCTGGGACACGGTGCTCATGCGGTTCACCGACATGAAGCTCACGATCCCCGGCCTGCCGCTGCTGCTGGTGCTGTCGACGGTGTGGAAGTTCACCGGCGCCGTCGAGATGGGCCTGGTGCTCGGGCTGCTCGGCTGGGGCGGCGTGGCCCGGGCCGTGCGGGCGCAGACGCTGTCGCTGCGCGAGCGCGGGTTCATCGAGGCCGCCCGGGGGCTCGGCCTGTCCACCACGCACATCGTCGGCAGGGAGCTGCTGCCCGGCATGGCGCCGTACATCGCGATGAACGCGCTCATCGCGGTGACCGGCGCGGTCTACGCGCAGGTGGGCCTGTTCTTCCTGGGCGTGCTGCCGTTCGAGGCCAACAACTGGGGGGTCATGCTCAACCTCGCCGTCTTCGGCGGCGGCGCGCTGACCACGACGGCCGCGCTGCCGTACCTGCTGGCGCCGCTGCTGGCGATCCTGCTGCTCACGCTCGGCATCGTGCTGATCGTGGACGCGATGGACGAGATCTTCAACCCACGGCTGCGGGAGGAGTGACCATGGCCTCCGAGCAGGGTCCTCCCGGTGTGCGGGTCCGCGGGCTGACCGTGGTCTACCGCACCCCGGCG
Organism: Microbispora sp. ZYX-F-249; assembly: GCF_039649665.1. Taxonomy (NCBI): domain Bacteria; kingdom Bacillati; phylum Actinomycetota; class Actinomycetes; order Streptosporangiales; family Streptosporangiaceae; genus Microbispora; species Microbispora maris. The sequence continues at coordinate 11,937 of NZ_JBDJAW010000044.1, forward strand.
GGAGAGCTCCCGGCGGTGTCCGGCGTCGACCTCGATCTGGCGCCCGGCACGATCACCGGCGTGGTCGGCGAGTCGGGTTCGGGCAAGTCCACGCTCGCGCTGTCGCTGCTCAACGCCGTCCAGCCGCCCGGCAGGATCGCGGCGGGCAGCGTCGAGATCGAGGGCCTCGGCGACGTCGTGGCGCTCGGCGGTGAGGCACTGCGGCGGGCCCGGGGCCGGCACGTCGGGTACGTCTTCCAAGCGGCGCAGAACTCCTTGAACCCACTCAAGACGGTCGGCAAACAGGTGCTCGACCTGGGGCGCTCGCACGGCGTCGAGGACCCGCGCGGCCTGCTGGCCGACGCCCGTGGCCTGCTCGGCCGGATGGGCCTGGACGGCGCCCGGGTGCTCGACTCCTACCAGCACGAGCTGTCCGGCGGCATGCGCCAGCGGGTCGGCATCATGCTGGCCCTGGTGCTGAACGCCCGCCTCGTCGTGCTGGACGAGCCCACGACCGCGCTCGACATGATCACCCAGGCGACGATCCTGCGGATCGTGCGCGAGGTGCACGCCGAGCGCGGGCTCACCACGCTCGTCATCACCCACGACCTCGGGGTGGTCGCCGAGGTCGCCGACCGGCTCGCCGTGATGTACGGCGGACGCGTGGTCGAGCACGGCCCGACCCGCGAGGTGCTCGCCGGGCCGCGCCACCCGTACACGCGGGGGCTTCTCGGGGCCATCCCGCGCCTGGTCGGCGACATCGGCGAGGCGCGGGCCCTGCCGGGCCGCCCGCCGACGCTGGCCGACGTTCCGGCCGGCGGGTGCGTGTTCCGCGACCGCTGCCCGCTGCGCATGGACGTGTGCGAGACCGGCAGGCCGCCCATCGTGACCTGGGGCTCTAGGTCGGCGGCCTGCCATGCCGTACGGGACGACGAGGGGGCCAGGCGGGCCGTGGCCGCCGCGACGGGGGAGGACCAGCCATGATCGGCGGGACCGGCATCACGAAGACGTTCCGGCAGCGCGGCGGCGTGCTCGGCGCGCGGGAGGTCCCGGCGCTGCGCGGCGTGGACTTCGCGATCCCAAAGGGCGGGGCCGTGTCGTTCATCGGCGAGTCGGGCTGTGGCAAGACCACGCTCGGCCGGATCATCGCCGGGCTGGAGACCTGCGACTCCGGGGAGATCGTCATCGACGACGTGGCGATGTCGTCGCTGAGCCACCGCAGGCGGCAGCCGTACTTCCGCCGGGTCCAGCTCGTCCACCAGGACCCGTACTCCGCGCTGAACCCGACGCGCACCATCCACCAGGCGCTGGCCGCGCCGCTCGCGCTGCGGGCGCGGCAGACGGGCCGGCCGCGCGCGTGGGCGGACGAGCGGGCGGCGGAACTGCTCGGGCTGGTCGGGCTCGACCCGGGCTACGTGCTGCCGCGCTATCCCCACCAGCTTTCCGGCGGCATGCGCCAGCGCGTGGTGATCGCCCGCGCGCTCACCGTCGATCCCGAGGTCCTGGTCGCCGACGAGGCCGTCTCGATGATCGACGTGTCGCTGCGCCTGGGCATCCTCGCTCTGCTGAAGGACCTGCGCGAGCGGCTCGGGGTGAGCGTGCTGTTCATCACGCATGACGTGGCGACGGCCCGCTACATCGGCGCCGACGGTGAGCTGTACGTCATCTACCGCGGCCAGGTGGTCGAGCGCGGCCCGGTCGAGACCGTCATCTCGGCGCCGGTGCATCCCTACACCCAGGCGCTGCTGTCGGCCATCCCGGTGCTGCACGGGCTGGAGTCGCCGGGCGAGCAGCGGGTCGTGCCGGTGGAGGCGCCGGGAGACCACCCGGGCGACCACATGGGGGGCTGCCTGTTCGCGCCGCGCTGCCCGTTCCGTACGGAGCGGTGTGAGCGGGAGCGGCCCGTGCTGGGTCACGACGGCGGCACGCCGCAGCGGCACGCCTGCTTCCACCCCGAACGCCGCAGCGTGGTCGCCGTGCCGGTGAGCCGCCGGTGAGCCCGGACGGGACGAGGGAGACGGATTCCAACGACGGGGACGAGATGACTGACCCACTGACGGGCCTGTCCACCGAGCAGCTTTCCACCGAGCAGCTTTCCACCGAGCAGAGCGACTTGTTCACCGAGCAGAGCGATCCGCGGTATCGCGAGATCGACCGGCTCCCGACCGAGGAGATCGCCCGGCTGATGAACGCGGCCGACGCCACCGTGCCCGGCGCGGTGGCCAAGGCCATTCCGGCCGTCTCGGCCGCCGTCGACGCCATCGTCGCCCGGATGGGCGGGGGCGGACGCCTCTTCTACGTGGGCGCGGGGACCTCCGGCAGGCTCGGCGTCCTCGACGCGTCGGAGTGCCCGCCGACCTTCGGCACCGATCCCGAGCTCGTGCAGGGCGTCATCGCGGGCGGCGAGGCCGCGCTGACCCGGTCGATCGAGGGCGCCGAGGACGACCACGGCGGCGGGGTGGCGGCCGTCGCCGAGCGCGGCCTGGGCCCGCTCGACTCGCTCGTGGGGATCTCCGCCAGCGGCCGGGCGCCGTTCGTGCTCGGCGCGCTGGGCGAGGCGGCCCGGCGCGGGGCGCTGACCGTGAGCCTGTCGTGCAATCCGGGGTCGCCGCTGTCGGAGCGGGCCGAGCATCCGATCGAGGTGGTCGTCGGGCCCGAGGTGGTGGCAGGCTCGACCCGGCTCAAGGCGGGGACCGCCCAGAAGCTCGTGCTCAACATGATCTCCACGATCGCGATGATCCGGCTCGGCCGGACGTACGGGAACACCATGATCGAGGTCTCGGCGGTGAACGCGAAGCTCGCGCGCCGGGCGACGCGGATCGTCGGCGACCTCACCGGCGCCGGGCCCGCCGCCGCGCGGGCGGCGCTGGAGGCCGCGGACTGGAACATCAAGGCGGCGGTGCTGATGATCGAGCACGACCTCGGCCCGGACGACGCCCGTGCGCTGCTGCGGGCCAACGGCGACCGGCTGGAGGCCGCCCGCCACGCCGGTGGCGCCGCCTGACGAGCTCCGGCCGCTGCGGCAGGAGGGCGGGCCGGACGGCCGCTCTCGGAGTGGTCAGGCGCTGCGGACGCGGCGGTGGGCGTCGCCGAGATAGTCGGCGAGCGCGTCGCGGGTCGCGCGTAAGGCGGCGTCGGAGGTGTCGAACGTGCGCTGCGCGACGCCGACGAACAGGCAGTCGACGATGAGGAGCTGGCTGATCCGGCTGGCCAGCGCGCCCGGCCGGAACGCGGTCTCGCGCCCCGCGGAGATCAGGACGTGGTCGGCGATCCCGGCCAGCGACGAGCGCGGGTTGTTGGTGATGGCCACGACCATCGCGCCGGCCTTGCGGGCGACCCGTGCCGGGCCGAGCACGTCGGGTGTCTCGCCGGTGCAGCTCACTCCGACGGCGACGTCCCCCTCGCGCAGCAGCGCGGCGCTGGTGAGCGCCAGATGCGCGTCGGTGAAGTGGTGGCCGGGCAGCCCGATCCGCATGAGCTTCTGCGCCATGTCGGCCGCGACGAGGCCGGAGGCGCCCACGCCGTACACGTCCACGCGGCGGGCGCCGGCGACCGCGTCCACCACCGCGCCGAGCCCTTCGGGGTTGAGCTGCGCCGCCGTGTCGGCGAGCGCCTGCGACTCGGCCCGGGTGACCTTGGCGATGACGTCGGTCAGGGGGTCGTCCGGGGCGAGGTCACCCGGCACGAGCCGTTCGGGGGTGTCCCTGGCCACGGCCGCGGCCAGCGCGAACCGCAGCTGGGAGTAGCCGGCGAACCCCAGCGCCCGTGCGGTCCGCACGATGGTCGCCTCGCTGATCCCCGAGACCGCGCTGATCTCCGTGATCGTGCTGCGGGCCACCATGGCGGGGTCGTCGAGGATGAGACGCGCGATGGTCCGGGCGGCGGGGGTGAGCGAGGGCAGCACCGCACGCACCGTCGCGATCGGGTTGACCGGTGCGGCGCCCTCGTTCTCGTTCATCACCTGCAGCCTCTCCTGTGGCGCGATCAGCTTAGATCCACCCGCCCGCCGGTGCGGGACAAGAGGACCAGAAGTCCACATGTCGAGACATGTGCGACGTGACCTGCACGCCCGGCGCGTCTCCCACGAAGACCTCTTGGGGCAGATTACACGTCTATGACACTTTCTTTTATCGGCATTGATCTGAAAGTAAGTTTCTGCCAGTGTCGTGATCGCCGCATCCCCCCGGCCCTCGGAGGTCCGATTGAGCTCACCCTCCCGGCGTTCCGTGCTGCGCGGCCTGGCCCTCGCCGCCGCTGCGGCGAGCGTCCCGCTGCCCGCCCTCGCCGCATCCCCCGCTTCCGCCTCGCCCGCCGGGTACGTCCCGCCGCTGCGTCAGATGCGCGGCATGTGGATCGCCTCGGTCGTCAACATCAACTGGCCGTCCAAGCCCGGGCTGACGCCCGAGCAGCAGCAGGCCGAGCTCACGGCCTGGCTCGACCTGGCCGTGGCGCGCCGGCTCAACTCCGTGTTCGTGCAGATCAGGCCGACCGCCGACGCCTTCTGGCCGTCGCCGTACGAGCCGTGGTCGCAGTATCTGACCGGCGTCCAGGGGCAGGACCCGGGCTACGACCCGCTGGGCTTCGCCGTCGAGGCGGCCCACCGGCGAGGGCTCGCGTTCCACGCCTGGTTCAACCCGTACCGCGTGTCGATGCAGGCGGACCCGGCCAAGCTGCACCCCGACCACCCCGGCCGCCGCCATCCCGAATGGATCGTGCCGTACGGCGGGAAGCTCTACTACAACCCCGGAATCCCGGAGGTCCGCGCGTTCGTGCAGGACGCGATGATGGACGCCGTCACCCGCTACGACATCGACGGCGTGCACTTCGACGACTACTTCTACCCGGTCAACACCACGGCGTTCGACGACAGCGCGGCCTATGCGGCGTACGGCGCGGGCTTCCCCGACCTGGCCGCCTGGCGGCGGAACAACGTCGACCTGCTCGTCCGGGAGATGCAGCGGCGTGTGCGGAGGGCCAAGCCCGAGGTGATCTGGGGCATCGGCCCGTCGGGCATCTGGCGCAACAAGGCCACCGACCCTCTCGGCTCCGACACCAGCGGCGGCCAGTCGTACGACAACCTGCACGCCGACACCCGTGGCTGGGTGAAGAAGGGCTGGCTCGACTACGTCGCGCCGCAGCTGTACTGGTACATCGGCCAGTCGAACGCCGACTACGTCAAGCTCGTCCCCTGGTGGTCCGACGTGGCCGCCGGCACCGGGGTGCAGCTGTGGATCGGCCAGGCGGCGTACAAGGCGGGGACGGCGGGGCAGCCCGCCGAGTGGTTCCAGCCGGACGAGCTCGCCCGGCACCTCACGCTCAACCGGGACCATCCGGAGGTCGGCGGAGACATCTGGTACAACGCGGCCGACGTCCGCGACGACCGGCTCGGCTCGATCAGCGCGGTCGTGAGCGGGCACTACACGCGGCCCGCGCTCGCGCCGCTGCTGCCCAGGCTCGCGGGCGGCGAGCCGCCGCGCCGTCCCGTGCTCGCCTCGGCCCGGCGCGTGAGCGGGGGCGTCGAGCTGCACGTCGAGGCGGCGGGTCCCCGCGCCCCGTTCCAGTTCGCCGTCTTCCGGTTCGACCGGCCCGCCCGCCGGCAGGACTTCGCCGACGCGACGCACCTGGTCGCGGTCGTCCCCGCGGGCAGGCACGTCCGCTGGGTGGACCCCGACGGCGCGCCCGGCCACCGCTATCACGTCACGGCGGTGGACCGGGCATCCCGGCAGAGCGAGCCGAGCCGCGAACGCAGGGTGCCCTGACGCAGGGTGCCCCGAAGCATGGTGCCCAAGAGCAGCTGCCCTGAAGCAGGTGCACTGAGCGGGGTCCGCGGGCCGTGGCGCTCTCGGCGGGACGTGCCCGAGTGCCACGGTTCCGGCCAGACGGTGTACGGGCCGTCAGACGGTGTACGAGCTCTCAGGCGGTGCGGGCGTCGTACGTCGTGCGGTGGGCGAGCACGTCGTCCATGTGCGCCTGGGCCCAGGTCTTCAGGCCGCGCATCATCTGCTGCAGGGAGAGACCGAGGTCGGTCAGCTCGTAGGTGACCGTGACGGGCACGGTCGGCGTCGCGGTGCGGGTGATCAGACCGTCGCGTTCCAGGGAGCGCAGCGTCTGCGTGAGCATCTTCTGACTGACGCCGGCGAGCAGCCGGGACAGTTCCGAGTAGCGCATCGGCTGGGGCTCACCGTCGCAGCCGCCGCCCAGCGCGGCCAGGATCAGCGTGACCCACTTGTTGGAGATCCGGTCGAGCAGTTGCCGGCTTGGACACGCCGCCAGGAAAGCGTCGTATTCCATCTTGGCCTGCTCCCTCTTCTGGGCCGCCGTCATCGTCGCCATCGACCGCTCCTCAACCCGGGGGTGCCTTACGCACTCCGAAGTGCGTACTTCCCGCCAGGATGTTACCGATCCAAGATGCAGCAGGGGGGCCGTGAGGCACCACCATTCAGCTCACGATGAAAGACAGAGGCATGAGCACGCTCTCCATTTCGCTTCCCGGCGGCATCTGGACTCTGGGCGACCTGACCGTCACCCGGTTCGGCTACGGCGCCATGCAGCTCGCCGGTCCCGGGGTCATGGGCCCGCCCGCCGACCACGACGGCGCACTGGCCGTCCTGCGCGAGGCCGTCGACCTCGGCATCACCCACATCGACACCGCCGACGCCTACGGGCCGCGCGTCACCAACCAGCTGATCCGCGAAGCGCTGCACCCCTATCCGGGCTCGCTGCACATCGTGACCAAGGTCGGCGCGACCCGCGACGAGCAGGGAGGCTGGCCCCCGGCCCGCCGGCCCGACGACCTGCGCCGCGCCGTCCACGAGAACCTGGAGAACCTCGGCCTCGAGGTGCTGGACGTGGTCAACCTCCGGCTCGGCGACGCGCAGGGCCCTCAACCCGGGTCGCTCGCCGAGGCGTTCGAGACGCTCGTCGACCTCCAGCGGCAGGGCCTGATCCGCCACCTCGGCGTGAGCAACGCGACGGCGGAGCAGGTCGCCGAGGCGCGCTCGATCGCGCCGATCGTGTGCGTGCAGAACATGTACAACCTCGCCCACCGCCAGGACGACGAGCTGATCGACGAGCTCGCCGAGCAGGGCATCGCCTATGTGCCCTTCTTCCCGCTCGGCGGCTTCAGCCCGCTGCAGTCCTCGGCGCTGTCGGCCGTGGCCGCCCGGCTGGACGCGACGCCCATGTCCGTCGCCCTGGCCTGGTTGCTGCGGCGGTCGCCGAACATCCTGCTGATCCCCGGCACCTCGTCGGTGGCACACCTGCGCGAGAACGTCGCGGGCGCCGGGCTCTCCCTCTCCGACGAGGACCTCGCCGATCTGGACAAGATCGGCCGCTGAGACGCCGGCCCGTACGGCCGGGCGGCGCGGGCCGGGGCTTGCGGGATCAGCGGGCGGGGGCGAAGCCGGCGAGGCAGGCGTTGAGCGCCTTCCACGCCTGCCAGGCCCTCGTCGCCCCGAACTGCGCGTTGAAGCGCAGCACGGCCCGCACGTCCTCGGCTGACGCGCCGGCCCCGAGGGCGCGGCCCACGTGGATGCGGAACGTCTCGTCCAGGGTCTGATAATGCACGTCGACGCTCATCGTCACGAACGCCCGCTCACGGATGCTCAACGTGCCCGGCCCCTGGACGCCCCGCATGCGCGACTGCAGGTCGAAGTACTCCAGGAAGTACGGGTCGAGCCCGCTCAGCTCGGCACGCACCGGCTCGGGCAGCGGGGTCGGCGCGGCCCCGGGGCCGGTCTCCAGCAGTTCCCGGGGCAGCGGTTCGGCGTCCGGGCGGGGCAGCCCGGCCGCGGCCTCGACCTCGGCGAGCCGCTCCAGGGCGGCCAGTGCGGCGGCGTACCCGCTGTCGTAGGAGACCAGGCGCAGCAGCGCCCGCATGTCCGCGGTGGACAGGCCGCGCCGCAGGCCCTCGCGGACGTGCATCTCGAACGGTAACCCGAGGGCGGGCTGGCAGACGTCCGCCACCAGGGCCAGGAAGACCTTCTCGCGGTCGGACAGCTCGGGCACCGCCCAGCAGTGTCCGACGCTGGCGGCGGCCATCTGGGCGAACACCGGGTCCATCCCGTCGATCACGTCGAAGTCGGTCGGAGTTTCCACGGACACAAGACTCGCTCCCTTTGTAAACGACTGTAGCGCTACGACTGTAGCGTGATGACCCTCCTCGTACAATGGGCCGGTCATGGAAGCCACCCCAACTCCGGCAACCGGGCCCCCGGCCCCCGCCGCCCGCCGCCGCCCGAACGCGCGCGGGCAGGGCGAGCGGCTGCGCGAGGAGATCGTCGCGGCGGCCATGCGGATGCTCGACGACCTCGCCGACGACGAGGCGCTGTCGCTGCGGGCCGTGGCGCGCGCCGTGTCGATCGCGGCCACCTCGGTCTACCTGCACTTTCCCGATCGCGACGCGCTCGTGCTCGCGGTCCTGCGGCGCTGCCACGAGGAGCTGGTGCGGACCGGCGACGAGGCCGACGCGGCGCAGGAGGACCCCGCGGGCCGGCTGCGCGCGCGCATCCTCGCGCAGGCCGCCTGGGCGCACGAGCATCCGGGCCTCTACAAGGTGCTGCACGAGAGCGCCGTCCACCGCCGGCTCGGCATGCCGTTCAAGGAGGTGCTGGTGGCCAGGACCACGGAGGCGGTCCAGCGCTGCATGGACGCCGGCATCGCCCCGCGCGACGACGCCGCCACGGTCGCCATCGACCTGCGCACCGCCGTGAACGGCATGCTGTCGCAGCGGATCAACGAGCCCGACCTGCCCTGGCCGCCCGCCGAGGAGCAGATCGACCGATTCCTCACCAAGCTCGTCGGCCTGCCGCCGAGAGCCGGCTAGCGGTTCTGGCGAGGTGGTCATGCGCGTGCTCGGGCTGATCTCGGGGACCTCCCACGACGGGATCGACTGCGCGCTCGTCCGCTGGTCTGCGGACGGCGACCTGCTCACCGGGGTCGTGGAACACACCGGCACGGTGCCGTACCCTCCCGGCCTGCGGGCCGCGATCGTCGCCGCGCTGCCGCCGAACAGCACGGACATGGGCGAGGTCTGCCGTCTCGACACCCTCGTCGGGCAGGCGTTCGCCGAGGCGGCGGCGGGCTGCCCGCCCGCCGACCTCGTCTGCTCCCACGGGCAGACGCTGTATCACTGGGTCGAGGAGGGGCGTGTGCGCGGGACGCTCCAGCTCGGTCAGCCAGCCTGGATCGCCGAACGGCTCGGCGTCCCGGTCGTGTCTGACCTGCGGGTGCGCGACGTGGCGGCAGGCGGACAGGGCGCGCCGCTCGTGTCCGCCTTCGACCTGCCGCTGCTCGCCGGACTGCGCGAGCCCTCCGGGCCGCAAGGGCCGCCCGAACCCCTCGGACCCCGGGAGCCGCACGGGCCGACCCCGCCGTCCCCGCCGGTCGAGCCGCCCGTATCGTCCGGATCGCACGGGTCGCGCGGGCCGGCTGCTCCGCCCGGTCGCGCGGGCGCCCTCAACCTCGGCGGCATCGCCAACCTCACCGTGGCTCCCACGGCCGGCGAGCCTCCGCTCGCCTACGACACCGGCCCGGCCTCGGCGCTGCTGGACGCGGCCGTGCTCGCGGCCACCGGCAGGCCGTACGACGAGGACGGCCGGCTGGCGGCGACGGGGAGGGTGCACGAGGGGCTGCTGGCCGAGTTGCTCGCCGAGCCCTACTATCACCGGCCGCCGCCCAAGACGACGGGCAAGGAACTCTTTCACGCGGGCTATCTGGAGCGGGTGGCCGGGCCGTACGCGCTGGGGCTGCCGGATCTGCTGGCGACGCTCGCGGCGCTCACCGCCGAGACGGTCGCGGCCGAGATCCGGCGGCACCGGCTCGGCACGGTGGTCGTGTCCGGCGGCGGGGTGCGCAACCCGGCCCTGATGCGCGCGCTGCGCGAGCGGGCCGCAGGTGTGCGGCTGCTGCCGAGCGACGACCTCGGTGTGCCCTCCGACGCCAAGGAGGCGATCGCGTTCTCCTATCTCGGCTGGCTGACCGCGCACGGCCTGCCCGGCACCGTGCCCGCCTGCACCGGCGCGGCCGGGCCGCGCGTGCTCGGCACGATCACCCCTGGGCGCGGGCCGCTGCGGCTGCCCGGACCGCTGGGCGCGCCGCCCCGGAGCATCCGCATGGGCGCTGTTGACCCTGACACCGTGTGAGGCGCTGGAATCGGCGGCACCATGTTCATCATCGGAGACTTCGCCAGGCACGGCCGCGTGTCGGTCCGCATGCTGCGCCACTACGACGCGATCGGGCTGCTCCGCCCGGCCCACGTCGATCCCGCGAGCGGCTACCGCTTCTACGAGGCGGGCCAGCTCGCCCGGCTCAACCGGATCACCGCGCTCAAGGACCTGGGCTTCACGCTCCGGCAGGTGCGGGAGGTCCTGGACGGGCGGGTGAGCGCCGAGGAACTGCGCGGGATGCTGCGGCTGCGGCAGGCGGAGCTGGAGGCGGCGGTGGCCGCCGCCACGGCACGGCTGGCCCAGGTCGAGGCGAGGCTCCACGCGATCGAGAGTGAGGGACACATGAACACCGACGACGTGGTGGTCAAGCGCATCCCGGCGGTCCGGGTGGCCGAGCTGAGCGCCGTGGCGCGCAGCTACGAGCCGGAGGACATCGGCCCGGTCGTGGGCCCGTTGTTCGACGAGCTGTGCCGGAGGCTGGGCGAGGCCGGGGTGACCGCGGTGGGGCCGGGGATCGCCTACTACGAGGACGCCCCCGGCGGCGACGGCATCCTCGCGCACGCCGCGATGCCGGTCGCGGTGCCGGTCGCGGTGGCGCCCGGGGACCGTCACGACTTCGCGGTCGTGGACCTGCCCGCGATCGAACGGGCCGCCACGATCGTGCACCGGGGGCCGATGGACGACGTCCTCCCGGCCGCGCAGACGCTGGCGCGATGGATCGCCGACGGCGGCCACCGCTCGGCCGGGTACGCCAGGGAGCTCTACCTGGAGGCCGGGGAGGACCCCGCCCGGTGGGTCACCGAACTCCAGGAGCCGCTCGCCGGCTAGAAGGACCACGTGAAGCGCGTTGTCCGGCACGCCGCCGGCTCGGACGTCAGTCCGCTCCAGGGGCCTCCCGGCCGGCCTCCGCCCGTACGGACAGGAAGCGGGCGGCCTCGTCGAGCGCCTCGTCGGCCTCGTCGAGATGGCCGAAGTGGTTCTGGAACACGTGCGGCACCTGCGCCCAGACTCGCAGCGTGACGTCCACGTCGTCCGCGGCGGCGCGTGCGGCGAGCCGGACGGCGTCGTCCAGCAGCAGTTCGTTCGAGCCGGCCTGCACCAGCAGCGGGGGCAGGCCACGCAGGTCGGCGAACACGGGGCTCGCCAGTGGCTGGGCGGGGTCCTGGCCGGCCAGGTAGTGGGTGGCGAACGCCTGGATCGCCTCCGGGGTGAAGATCGGGTCGGCGTCCTTCTTCGTGCTCATGCTCTGCCCGCCGAGTGTCAGATCGACCCACGGGGAGAAGACGACGGCGCCCGCCGGCCGCGGCAGGCCGGCGTCACGGGCCGCGATCAGGGTGGCGACGGCGAGCCCGCCACCGGCGGAGTCTCCGGCGAGCACCAGTTCCTCCGGCCGCACGCCCTCGTCGAGCAGTGCCCGGTAGGCGGCGAGACCGTCGTCCACCGCCGCGGGGAAGGGGTGTTCGGGGGCCAGCCGGTAGTCCAGCGACGTCGTGCGCAGCCGGGCACGGGACGCCAGCTGGGCGGCGATCCCCGTGTGCGTGCCGGGCGACCCCAGGACGTAGCCGCCTCCGTGGAGATAGAGCAGCCGGCCGCGACCGGCGGTGGCCGGGGTCAGGTCGAGTGCGGGTCGGCCGCCGAGCTCCGTCTCGCGCACCGCCACGTTGTCGGGCCCGGGCCGGGAGAGGGCGCCGGCGAATCCGGCGCGCTGCTCCGCCAGCGTCGGGTTCGGGTGGACGGGGGCGTTGCGGTGCAGGGCGTCGACGGCCTCGCGCTGCTTGCGGGTCATCCGGACCTCCATAGGTCGGGGTGAGAGGATGGATTACCTGGAATGCACTTGTGAGACCTGCAACCCGATTCCCTGGAAGATGATTCCTTGGAATCTATGAGAGTGGTAACTGTGACGGACGTCACTCGCCTGTTCGTCGACCTCGTCCGCGTCGAGACCCGGCTGTACAACGCGGTGAGCGACCGGCTGCGCGCCGAGCACGGCCTCAGCCTGGGCCAGTTCGAGTTTCTGGAGATCATCGACCACCGCCCCGGGTGCCGGGTGCTCGACATCGTGCGCGAGGTGGGAATCACCGTCGGCGCCGTGAGCAAGGGGGTGGACCGGCTCGAGAGCACGGGCTGGTGCGTGCGCGCGGCACACCCCGAGGACCGGCGGTCCTCCGTGCTCAGCCTCACGCCGGAGGGCGCGCGGATCCTGGCCGCCGCACGCCCCACGGTCGCGGACGAGCTGGCCGCCCGCACGGCCGCCGTCCCCGCCGCCGACCTCGCCCGGACCGCCGCGACGCTCGCCGCCCTGCGCGCGGAGCTGGAGGAGCGCCGCCAGGACGGGCCCCCGTGACCCGCCGGTTCAGGGCGCGTCCTCCTCGCCGGCGGGTTCAGGGCGCGGACTCATAGCCAGCCGGGTTTCACCAGGCCCGACTCGTATGCGATGACCACGAGCTGGGCCCGGTCGCGGGCGTGGAGCTTGGTCATCGTCCGGCTCACGTGGGTCTTGGCCGTCGCCGGGGACATGTAGAGCCTGGCGGCGATCTCGTCGTTCGTCATGCCGGTGCCCACGAGCGCGAGCACCTCCCGCTCCCGCTCGGTCAGCGCGTCGAGGCTGGTCGCGATGCCCGGCTCCTTGGCGCGGGCGACGTATTCCGCGATGAGCCTGCGCGTCACGCCGGGGGACAGCAGGGCGTCGCCGGAGGCCACCACCCGGACGGCCTGGATCAGCTCGGCCGGCTCGGTGTCCTTGACCAGGAAGCCGCTCGCGCCGCCGCGCAGGGCCTCGAAGACGTACTCGTCCAGCTCGAACGTCGTCAGCATGATGATCTTGACGTCGGCGAGGGCGGGATCCTCGCCGACGCGGCGGGTGGCCGTCAGGCCGTCGGTGCCGGGCATGCGGATGTCCATCAGCACCACGTCGGGGCGCAGCTCCCGGGTGAGCCGGACGGCCTCCTCGCCGTCCCCGGCCTCGCCCACGACGGTCATGCCCTCCTGCGCGTCGAGCAGGGCCCGGAACCCGGCCCGTACCAGCGCCTGGTCGTCGGCGAGCAGGACGCGTATCAATTCGGCTCCTTCTGTCCGTCGGATGAGGGGAGGGGGAGCGGGAGGTGGGCCTCCACCCGGAAGCCGCCGCCCGGCCGGGGTCCGGCCGTCAGCGACCCGCCGAGCGCGGCGGCCCGCTCCCGCATGCCGGGGATGCCGTTGCCGCCGCCCAGGCCCGTCTCGGCCCGCGCCGCGCCCGCGCCGTCGTCCTCCACCGTCACGACCAGCTCCTCCGGCCCGTACGCGACGCGGACGGTCACCCGCGAACCGGGCGCGTGGCGTGACACGTTCGTCAGCGACTCCTGGACGATCCGGTAGCCGGCCCGGTCGACGCTCGCGGGCAGCGGGCGCTCCCGCCCGGCGACCTCCAGCGTCACCGGCAGGCCGCTGCGCCCGGTCAGGTCGGCCAGGTGGGCCATCCCGGCGGTGGGAGAGCGCGGCGCGCCGTCCCTGAGCAGGTCGAGCACGCCGCGCATCTCGGTCAGCACGTCCTTGGACGCCTGCTTGATCGTGCTCAGCGCGGTGCGGGCCTGCTCGGGGTGGTCGTCCAGCAGGTGCAGCGCGGTGGACGCCTGGACGTGGATCAGCGAGATGTTGTGGGCGAGCACGTCGTGCAGCTCCTGGGCCATCGTCAGTCGTTCCTCGCTCGCCTGCCGCCTGGCCTCCTCCCGCTCGACCCGCTCACGTTCGGCGAGGCGCTCGCGGCGCACGCGGTAGAACTCCGCGACGGTCAGCGTGAGCAGCAGGTACGCCGCGACGGCGGTGTGGTGGAAGAGGCTCGCCCGGTGGGGGATGAGCCAGGTGGCATAGGCGACCACGAACAGGAAGAACGCCGCCGACGACAGCCACGCCGCGCGGCGGTGCCCGGACAGGACCGCGTTGAAGATCACGATGACCGGGCTGAGGAACACGGGCCCGTACGCGTAATTGAACAGCATGTAGACCGAGGTCGCCGTCAGCGTGACGGCCAGCGCGGCGACCGGGTGCCGGCGGCGCAGCGCGATCGCGAACGCCCCGACCAGCAGCAGCGTGTAGCCCCACCAGGTCAGCGGCACCCGCCCGAGGTCGGGATTGCGCAGCTGCCAGTATTGGGCGCCCATCGACAGGAACACCTCGACGATCCCGACGATGACCGGCAGGACGGGATCGATGCGGTGATACAACGCGGAACCGGGGCGCACACCCCGCACGCTAGGCCATCGCCGCAGGCAGCCGCATCCGCCAGCCGCCGCAGTCCGCCGTACGCCGGAGGGAGTACGCCCCGCTCACCGCTCCGGCGGCGTGAGGCGGTCGCACGGCCCCTCCGTCGCCCCGCTCCCTCTCCAGCCCCGTTCCTCGGGCTCGCCCGGCAGTCGCCGGACGTCCAAATGCGGACAATTTCGCAGCGCTTCGTACGGACCTGAGTCATGCTGGAGTGATCGCGCGTGTGGTGGAGGTGCCGGGTATGAGGAGCGTCGTCGTCACTTCGCTGGGACTGGTCACGCTGGCGGGCCTCCTCGCCCCGCCCGCCCGGGCGGGCGTGCATCCTCCGCCTCCGCAGGAGGTCAAGCGGCCGGTCGCGGAGGGGTACGGCGGGGCCGTGGCGACCGTGGACCTGGACGCGAGCAAGGCCGCGCTCACGGTGCTGCGCCAGGGCGGCAACGCGATGGACGCGGCCGTGGCGGGGGCGGCGGCGCTCGGCGTGACCGAGCCCTACTCGGCCGGGCTCGCCGGGGGCGGCTTCATCGTCTACTACGACGCCCGCAGGCGGAAGGTGACCACGATCGACGGGCGGGAGACCGCCCCGCAGGCGATGACCTCGACGACGCTGGAGGGCATCCCGTTCGCGGAGGCCGTCACCAGCGGGCTGTCGGTCGGCGTGCCCGGCAGCGTCGCGCAGTGGGAGACGGCGCTGCGCGAGTACGGCACGATGTCGCTGCGGGAGGCGCTGCGCCCCGCGATCGACATCGCCGAGAAGGGCTTCGTCGTCGATCAGACGTTCTACGACCAGACGCAGCAGAACGCCGAGCGGTTCGCCGACTTCACCTCGACCGCGTCGCTCTACCTGCCCGGCGGGCAGCCGCCGCGGGTCGGCTCGGTCTTCCGCAACCCCGACCTCGCGCGTACGTACCGCGAGCTGGGGATCCGCGGCCCGTCCTGGTTGTACGGCGGGGCGCTCGGCCAGGAGATCGTCGCCACGGTGAAGAAGCCGCCGGTACGCGAGGGCGCCACCCGGAACGTCCGGCCCGGGCTCATGGAGGTGTCCGACCTCACGGCCTACCGGGCGCTGGAACGGCCGCCCACCAAGGTCACGTACAAGGGCCTCGACGTGTACGGCATGGCGCCGCCGTCGTCGGGCGGCTCGACCGTGGGGGAGGCGCTGAAGATCCTCGAGGCGCTGCCGAAGGTCGGCCTGCACGAATACCTGGAGGCCTCCCGGCTCGCCTTCGCCGACCGCAACGCCTACGTCGGCGACCCGGCGTACGTGGACGTGCCCCTCGGCGCGCTGCTGTCCGACGGGTTCGCCAAGGAGCGCGCCTGCCTGATCGGCCCGCGGGCGATGGCGCACCCCGCCGAGCCCGGGTCGCCCGACGGGTCCTACTCCTCGTGCGCGCAGGGGGATCCGGCAGCTCAGGGGGCTCCGGCGGCCTCGGCGCCCGAGGAGAAGAAGGAGGGGCCGGAGACCACCCACCTCGTGGTGACCGACCGGTGGGGCGACGTCGCGGCCTACAACATCACCATCGAGCAGACCGGCGGCAGCGGCATCGTGGTGCCGGGCCGGGGCATTCTGCTCAACAACGAGCTGACCGACTTCACCTTCGGCCCGGCGCCGGGCGACCCGAACCTGCCCGCGCCCGGCAAGCGCCCGAGGTCGTCCATGGCCCCCACCATCGTGCTCAAGGACGGCAGGCCGCTGCTCGCCGTCGGCTCGCCCGGCGGCGCGACGATCATCACGACCGTGCTGCAGATCCTGGTGAACCGGCTCGACTTCGGCATGTCGCTGCCGGACGCGGTGGCCGCGCCGCGGGCCTCCCAGCGCAACACCGAGGTGACCCAGGCCGAGCAGGCGTTCATCGACCGGTACGGCAAGAAGCTGGGCAAGCTGGGCCACACGTTCGCGGTGCCGACCACGCCGCCGGCCGGCGAGATCGGCGCGGCGACCGGCCTGGAGTTCCTCAGGAACGGCCGGGTGCAGGCCGTCGCCGAGCCGGCCTTCCGGCGTGGCGGGGGCAGCGCCCTCGTGGTCAGCACACGTCGCTGATCCGGTCAGCCCGCGTCGCCGGTCCGGGCGCCGATGAGCTCGTAGGCCTCCGGCTTCACCTTCCGGGTCCGTGCCCAGTATTCGAAGGTGAAGCCGGGCCAGAGCGTCCGGTTCTTGCCGTGCTCGTCCAGATACCAGCTCACGCAGCCGCCCTCGCTCCACACCAGCCGGTCGAGCCGCCGCTGCAGGCGGTCGTTGTAGGCCCGCTGCGCCGACGGCCGTACGTCCAGGGCCCTCGCCTTGGTTCTGGACAGCAGCCGCAGGCAGTCCAGGACGTACCGGACCTGCGATTCGATCATGAAGACGACCGAGGTGTGCCCGAGCCCGGTGTTGGGGCCGAGCAGGAAGAACAGGTTGGGAAAGCCCGCGGTGGTGACGCCGTGGTAGGCCTCGATGCCGTCGCGCCACGCGTCCTGGAGCTTGACGCCGTTCCTGCCGACGATGCGCTGCTCGTTGAGGGAGTCGACCACGCGGAAGCCCGTGCCGTAGACGATCACGTCCACCTCGTGCTCGCGCCCCGCCGCGTCCACGACCGACCGCTCCCTGATCTCGGTGACCCGGTCGGTGACCAGCTCGACGTTGTCCCTGGTCAGCGCGGGATAGTAGTCGTTGGACAGCAGGATGCGCTTGCAGCCGATGGTGTAGTCGGGCGTCAGCTTCGCGCGCAGCCCGGGGTCGGGCACCTGCCGGGCCAGGTGCCGCTCGGCCATCGCCTGGTGGACCTTCATCAGCCGGGGGTCGATCGTGAAGCCCACGGCCCGGGTCTCCAGCAGCCAGTAGACGGCGTCGCGCACCAGACGGGCGCCGACCGGCGTCTCCATGGCCCGCTTCAGCCGCCCCTCGATCGGCAGGTCCGGCTTCGGCTGGATCCACGGAGGGGTGCGCTGGAACACGGTGAGCCGGCTCGCCTGCTCGGCGACGACCGGGACGAACTGGACCGCCGACGCGCCGGTGCCGACGACCGCGACGCGCTTGCCGGTCAGGTCCGTGGAGTGGTCCCACTGGGCGGAGTGGAACGCCGTGCCGGTGAAGCGCTCGCGGCCGGGGATCTCGGGGAACGACGGCACGTGCAGGGCGCCGATGCCGGACACGACGGCGTGGGTCTCGAACGTCTCCCCGTCGCCGGTCGACACGCGCCACAGGGCCCGCTCGTCGTCGTACTCCAGCCCGCAGACCTCCGTGTCGAACCGCAGGTGGGGCTCCACGCCGTACTTGCGGGCGCAGGCCCGCATGTAGTCCCAGATCTCCTCCTGGGGGGAGAACAACCGCGACCAGCCGGGGTTGAGCTCGAACGAGAACGAGTACAGCGGCGAGGGGACGTCGCAGGCGCAGCCGGGGTAGGTGTTGTCCCGCCAGGTGCCGCCGAGCTCACCGGCCTTCTCCAGGACCACGAAGTCGTGGTAGCCGGCCTCCTTGAGCTTGATGGC
The DNA here is from genome assembly GCF_039649665.1 of Microbispora sp. ZYX-F-249. NCBI lineage: Bacteria > Bacillati > Actinomycetota > Actinomycetes > Streptosporangiales > Streptosporangiaceae > Microbispora > Microbispora maris. Next base: position 29,786 of record NZ_JBDJAW010000044.1, read on the forward strand.
CATGCAGAGCCCGGCGAACCCGGAACCGATGATCGTGACGCCCGGACTGGGCATGCGTCCTCCCCGCCCTATTGGAACATCGTCCAATATATTCGCGTCCGTACGCCGGGGTCCAGCGGCGCCGTCCCGGGCGCAGCCCCCGCACAATCCGGCAGCGCGGTCCGGCAGCGCGATCCGTTGTGGAGGCGTTCGCGGCTCTCCGTCACCTTATGTGGTACCAGTCCGTTTTCGGGCCGGCGGTACGCCTGAACGGGCCGCGCGGGGCATGACAAAGCCGCCGACGGGCGCGGTCGTCGGCGGCTGGTACAGGTATGTCAGCGAACCAGGAGGTAGGCCACCACAGCGAGGATCACGACGAGCGCCGCGCCGACGGCGATCCAAATCGGCAGGCGGGACGGCTGCTCGTTGGACGCCGCCGAGTCCTGCTGCTGCGCGAAGGCACGGAAAGCCTGGGTGTTTCCGGCCGGGTCGATCTGAGGGTCGGACATGGCCAAGACTCTAGCGACACACGGTGTGCCACGGCTGTGATTTGTCGGATTTTGCCCTCCGGTGGCGCTTGACTTGGGGCTCCTGCTCGCCGTCGCCCGTGACACCGGCGCGGATACCGGACCGGTACGGCCGGCGGATAGCGTTGTATGCATGCTCCGCACCCTCCTGGCTCCCCGGCTGGTGGCCCTGCACCTGCTGGTCATCGGGGTGCTCGTGTCCTTCACCTTCCTCGGCCGCTGGCAACTCGGCGTCTTCGAGGCGTCGGGCGCCCCACGGCGGGCCCCCGACCCGGCGCCCGTCGCCGTCACCGAGCTGACCCAGGTGGGCCGGCACGTCAGCGGTGCCGCGATCAGCCGCAAAGTGACCGCCACGGGGACCTACGACGCCGCGGACCAGCTGCTGGTGGCCGATCGGGTCGCCGACGTCGACGCCCCCGGCGGCAGGGCGGCCCGGGGGAGCGGGTTCTGGCTGCTCACCCCGCTGCGGCTCGCGGACGGCACGGTCGTCCCCGTCGTACGCGGCTGGGTCGCGGCGGCGGCCGACCCCGCCGCGGCCGTGCCCGAGGGCGCCGTCACGGTGACCGGGCGGCTGCGGCCTGCCGAGCAGACCGACGACGTGATGCGCAACGGCAACCTGCCGCGCGGCCAGGTGGCGACCGTGTCGACGGCCGAGCTGATCAACCTGTGGCCGGACGCGCGGGTGCGGGACGGGTTCGTCGTCGTGACCGCCCAGGAGCCGCCGTCCCGCGCCACGCCGGTGGCCGTGTCCCCGCCGACCCAGGGCGGCGGCTTCACCTGGCGGAACCTGGCCTACGCCCTCCAGTGGTGGATCTTCGCGCTGTTCGCCGTGTACATGTGGTTCCACTTCGTCCGCGACGCCCTGCGCGGGCGGCGGAATCGGGAGGAGCGCCGGGAGCCGGAGGCCGCCGAGCCCGCCGCGCATGTGGAGGCCTGACGGGCCCTGGAGCCCGGACCGCCGCCTCGCACGGATATCGTGTGGTGACCGTTTCCCCAGCACCCAGCAGAGGTATTGATCGACGTGGAATCCGCGCTCAACTTCTACCGCGTCCTGGCCTACATCGTCGGCGTGATGCTGCTCGTGCTGTGTGCCGGAATGATCGTCAAGTACGGCTTCGACAACGGCACGATGGTCGCGGTCGTCGGGCCGATCCACGGCTTCCTGTACATGGTCTACCTGGTGGCCGCGATCAACCTGGGCCTGATCAAGGCCCGTTGGCCGGTCGGCTACCTGCTGCTCGTGCTCGTCGCGGGCACGATCCCGTTCCTGTCGTTCGTCCTGGAGCGGAACGTCACCGAGCGGGTCCGCAGGAGGATCGCGACCGCCTCGTAAGCACCGCCTCGTAAGCACAGCCTCGTGAGCACAGCCTCGTGTGCGTCGGCTCGTGAGCGCCGGCTCGTGAGCGCCGCCTCGTAAACGCCGCCCCGCTCGTGAGCGCCGGCCCGTGAACGCGGCAGGCCGGGCGCCGTGACGGCGCCCGGCCGGGAATGCGCGCGAGCTCTGGAACAGGCCGCTCAGCGGAACCGGCGGATCAAGGGAGCGGACTGTTCAATGGAACAGGCTGTTCAGCCGCCGATCTGGCGCCGGCGAATGCGCCGCAGCCGCGCCCGCTGCGACTCGTCCAGCATGAAGTAGGCGACGATCGGCGCTCCCAGCGCGCCGATCGCGATCAGCCAGGCCAGGAGCGTCGGCAGCGGAAGGATGAAGACCAGCACGGCCACCACCGCCGCGCCCACGTAGTACTTGCCCAGTGGCGACATCGTCAGGCCTTTCGTGTCGGGTCCGGCGCGGGGCGTCGTCCCGCGTCGCTGGGAGAACGTCCGAGGTCCGAGCCGAGTTCCATGCCGAGTTCCGGCGGACGGCCGGGGGAGGAGACGCACGGCTCCGGCTCCGGCTTCGCCGTCCGTCGAACGACGCCTTCGGCGAGGCGTGCCGCGTGGTGGGTTCGGGGCCGTGCCTGGGCATCGGCCCCGGCGAGGGCCAGCCGACGAGGCGACCAGGCCGCGGCGCGGCGGCCCCCGGGGAGGACTGGTCGTCCCCGGCCCGGCTCCGCGGCGTCGCGTCCGGCGCGGGCCGGTGCCGGGCGTGCGGCTCGGACCCCGGCCCGCGCACTCACGTGGGCCGGGGTTGCGATGCCGCGGGCGCGGACCCCGGCTGCGGCGGAAGCCCGGCCCGGGGCGTTCGCTCTTCAGGTCGAGCCGGGGTTGCGATGCCGCGGACCCCGGCTGCCGCCGCTCCGCGGCTACTGCGGCGGAAGCCCGGCCCGGGGCGTTCGCTCTTCAGGTCGAGTCGGGATTCCGATGCCGCGGACCCCGGCTGCGGCGGCTCCGCCGCGACCCCTGCGGCGGAACGCCGGTGGCTCAGCCCTCGCCGGACTCCTGCTTGCCCATCGCCTTGCGGATCAGATCGCGGGCACGATCCATGATCGCGATCGGCGTTCCCATCAGGATGTTCTCGGTCGCCGACTCGACCCCGGGGTGCGGATGCGTGGGCGCCATCGCCTCGGCGGCCTTGACACCCACGGCCATGGCCCTGCGCTCGGTCTCGGACGTGCTCGCTTTGAGCTCGGAGAACTCGTAGCGCTCCTCGGCGGCGGCGTGGGCGAACACGGCGGCCCGCAGCCTCTCGAGCTCCCGGGAGAACTCCGCCGTCGTCACGTCCATGTCGTCGAGGCGGCTGAGCAGTTCCTTCGCCTCTTCCTCCTCCTGCAGACGGTTGTCCACGATCGTGTCGCCGCCGACCAGCTTGTGCCGCGCGTAGGGGTGGACGATCTCCTCCTCCGCCGTCTCGTGAACGGCGAGCAGGCGGACGAGGCGGCTGAAGGCCTCCTTGCGCTCCTCCCCCTGGCATCTGTCGACCTCGTCGAACAGCTCCCGGATGAGAGCGTGCTGGTGCGTCAGGAGTTCGATCACGTCGTTCTCCCGCATGGTCTCCGGCCTTGACTGGCGGTCCATTAGCGCCTCCTTCCTGGTCATATCGGGGCTACCCGTAACCGGGGAGCGAAACCCATGACCTGCGGATTCGGCGCGGTGGGGCCGCATGATACGGCGCGCGGGACGGGCACGGCGACCCGGCGCGGAAACGTGTGGGCGGGGCGCCGTCCCCGGCGGCTCAGGTGTGCTGCCGCGAGGTCAGCCACTCCTCGTGGGCCGCGAGCAGCCGGGACCACAGAGCGTCCTTCTCCGCGGCGCCGACGTCGTCCAGCGTCATGCCGTAGACGTCCGCGAGCGCGGCGAAATAATCCTCGCGGCGCTCCAGCGTCACCGACGCGTCCGGCCCGCCCCCGGCCGGCGGAAGACCGACGCGCGTGAGCACGAGCCCCCTGAGCAGGTCGACTCCGGCCGTGTCGCGCCGCTGCACGGATGCCACCCGGACGAACCCCGACTGGGGGGAGGTGGACAGCCATTCGTGCTTGGCCTGGAAGGCGCCCATCTCGGTCGGTCCCGGACGGAAGTCCATGCCGCTGAAGCTGCCGCGCGGATCGTGGTCGAACCGCCAGCCGCCCGGCTCGGCCTCCGACCGGCGTAGGGCGTACCGGAACGGGCCCTGCCGGTAGACGCCCTCGACCAGGGGGATCGGCTCGTGGATCGCGTCGCCCAGCCCGGCGTCGACCAGCCATCGCCCGCCGGGATTGGCGTCCGTCGGCAGGCCGCTCACCGTCAGGGCCAGGTGGTTGCCCGTGGCCCCGGCGGCCTCCTCGGGCGAGCCCTGGACGCCGCCGAAGTGCTGGATGACCGCGTAGCCCAGCAGCCGCAGGAGCACCGAGAAGGCGCCGTTCAGGTGGCAGCAGTATCCACCGCGCCCGCGCATGATCCGCCGCCACGACTCGGCCGGGTCGATCGTGGTCGGCCGGCCCAGCCAGATCTGCAGGTTCTCGTACGGAACCCGCTCGACGTGGGCCGCCTGGAGCCGGAACAGCTCCTCGACGCTCGGCGGGCCGCTCGACCGCAGGCCGAGCCGTCGCAGGTAGTCCTCCACGTGCAGCGTCCGATCCACACCGCCACGCTAGCGCGGGCGGCCGACGTTTCCGGTGCACGGGATCTGCACATTTCCGGACGGCACCTCTGCACAGGGGGGATCTACGCTTCCGTGCATGGCAACCCCGCAGCAACGCCGTGTCCTCGTCGTCGAGGACGACGACACCATCGCCAACGCCGTACGGCTCCGGCTCGTGGCGGAGGGCTTCGAGGTCCGCGTCGCGAGCGACGGCGAGGGGGCGCTCGCGGCCTATGCCAAGGCGGAGCCCGACGTCGTCGTCCTCGACCGGCTGCTGCCGGGCCTGGACGGGCTCGAGGTGTGCCGCAGGATGCAGGCGGCCCGGCCGGTGCCGGTGCTCATGCTCACCGCGCTCGGCGAGGAGACCGATGTGCTGGTCGGCCTGGGCGTGGGCGCCGACGACTACATCACGAAGCCGTTCAGCATGCGGGAGCTCGTCGCGAGGATCCACGCGCTGCTGCGGCGGGTGGAGCGGGCCAGTCTGCTGGCCCACGAGGACACGGTGATCAGGATCGGCGACGTCGAGATCAACACGGCCGAGCGCCGGGTGTTCGTCCGGGGAACCGAGGCCCAGCTCACCCGGACCGAGTTCGACCTGCTGCGGCGTCTCGCCGAGCGGCCCGGCCACGTCTTCGAGCGCGAGCGGCTGCTGTCGGACATCTGGGGCTTCTCCGAGGCCGCCGCGACCCGGACCGTGGACAGCCACGTCCGCGCCCTGCGCCGCAAGCTCGGCCCGGAGGTCGTCCGTACCGTCCATGGCGTGGGATACGCGCTCGTCCGTCCGTGACGCGCGCCGCAACGGAGAAAGCCAGGCGATGAGGCCCCTCGACTTCCTCGGCCGGATCAAGGTCAAGCTCGGCATCGTGATCGTGCTCGCCGTGGTCGCGGCGTTCGTCGTCAACGAGGTCGGCATCAACTCCGGCCTGTCCCGGGATCTCAGGATCGCGATCGCCGTCGTGCTCGCGCTGATCATGGTGCAGCTCCTCGCCCGCGGCATGACCCGGCCGCTGCGCGAGATGGCCGCCGCCGCGCAGACGATCGCCAAGGGCCGGTACGGCCTGCGGGTGACCGCGACGTCGCGGGACGAGGTGGGGGAGCTGGCGCGGGCGTTCAACGCCATGGCGGCCGACCTCGCCGAGGTCGACCGCCAGCGGCGCGAGTTGGTGGCCAACGTCAGCCACGAGCTGCGCACGCCGATCACCGGCCTGCAGGCCGTGCTGGAGAACGTGGTGGACGGCGTCAGCCCGCCCGACCTCGACACCCTGGGCACGGCCCTCGCCCAGACGCAGCGCCTCGGGCGACTGGTGGCCCAGCTCCTCGACCTGTCACGGCTCGACTCGGGGGCGCGGCTGATCGAGCCGGAGGAGCTGGACCTGGCGTCGCTGTGCCGCCAGGCCGCCTCGGAGGCGGCTCTCGCGCGCGACGACGTGACGGTGGTGAGCGCCGTCGCGCCGGGGACCGCGCTGTCGGCCGACGCGGCCCTGCTCGCCCAGGTGCTGGCCAACCTGCTCGACAACGCCGTACGGCACAGCCCGCCCGGCGGCACGGTCCGGGTGGAGGCGCGGGCCGCCGGGACGAACCTGGAGATCGGCGTCACCGATGAGGGCCCCGGCATTCCGCCGGCGGAGCGGGCCCGGGTGTTCGAGCGCTTCTCGCGCCTCGACGCCGGCCGGGCCGCCGACGCGGGCGGGGCCGGGCTCGGGCTCGCCATCGCCAAGGAGATCGTCGAGCTGCACGGCGGGTCGATCTCGGTGGCGGATCCGCTCCCCACCGTGAGACGGCCCGCGGGGAGAGGCCATGGGACGGCCCCGGGGTGCCGGATGGTCGTCACGCTGCCGCGTCAGAGTGAGCCGGTGGCGGGGGAGAGCGTGGACGGACCCGTCCACGCCGACGAACGAAGGGGGACCATGCACATCGAGGCGGGCGGAGGTCACACCGCGGGACGACACGACGGCGGCGTCGTCGGTGCACCCGCACCCGCACCCGCACCCGCGGGGAGCGGATCGGCCCGGGCCGGTGCCACGGCGGCCGAAGGGCCATCCGACGGCGAGGACGCGGGCGGCCACCTCCAGGAAGGAGCCCGTGGCGGCCGGTCGCGAGCCGAAGACGACGAGCACCCCGAGGCCGGCCACGCGGAGAGCCCGGAGACTCCCCGCATTGCCGGCGCGTCGTCGCCGCCCGGACGTGCCGAGGCCGGCCCCGCCGGCACAGAGGAACCCGGCACAGGGGAACCCGGCACAGAGCAACACGGCGCAGGGGAACCCGGCGCAGGGGAACGGGGTCCCTCCGGCGGCGGCGCGAATGACGGGGACGACGCCGGCGGCGACGAGCTACGCGGGCATCCGCGCCGGCCGGATCTCGTTCGAGCGGCGCACGCGGTTTCCCCGGTGAGCGGTGCGGGCCCGCAGCGGCGGGTGCCCGCCCCCCACACGCCGGCCTACAGTCGCACGGCCCATTCGGCGCGGGTGGCTCTGGGAGCGGGTGTGGGCATGGTCGCCGGCTGCTTCGTGAAGCTGTCCGCCGCGTTCTTCCTCGGCCTGTATCTCGGGGGAATCCTGAGCATCGGCGTGGTGCTGCTGTTCACCGCCATAGGGATGGTCGTGGGGGCCGCTCTCGGCTCGTCCTCGGCCCAGCGGTCCGGCGCGGCCGTGAACGTGCTCCGCCAGCCCGGGTACTCCGGTGCGGCCGTGCGCCCGCCGCTGTCCGCGGCGCCGGTGCCCGTGTCATCCGGTCCTGTGCCGTCCTCGTCAGGATCGCGGGCGCCTGTGCCGTCGGGGCCCGCGCCGTCCGGTCCTGTGTCGCCCGGTCCTGTCTTGTCCGAGCCTGTGCCGTCCTCGTCCGAACCACCGGCGCCTGTGCCGTCGGGGCCTGCTTCGTCCGGGCCCGCCTCGTCGGGGGCTGCCCGGTCGGGAGCTGCTTCGTCCGGGCCTGCCTCATCGGGGGCTGCCTGGTCGGGGGCTGCTTGGTCCGGGGTCGTACCGCCTCCGTCCGGGGCGTCCCTGCCCGCGCCGCCCGCCTACGTGCCGCCGCCGCTGTTCCCGCGGCCGGACCTGCCGGAGGCGCCCCGCTGGCTGCTGCCGGCCGCGGCGGCGGCCGGTCTGGTCGCCGCCGTCACCCTGCCGTACGCGTCGGCCGGGCTGGGCCTCGTGCTGACGGCGGTCGCGATGGGGGCGGCGGCGCTCCCCGCGGTGCTGCCGCTCCGGCGCGGCCGGGTCACCCCGTGGACCCTGGCCTTCGGCCTTCTGGCGTACGCGCTGGTCTCCGTGGCGCTCTTCCGTGACGCCGAATGGGTGGTCGGGCCGGTGCTGCTGGCCGCGTTCGGAGTGGGGTCCCTCGCGCTGTCGGGCGGTGGCCGGGGCTGGCTGGCCGTGCTCAGGGGAGGGGTCTCGGTCGCGTTCGCGGTGCTGCCGACGCCGTGGTTCCTGGCCGGGCCGGTGCGGACCCTGGCACGACGGAGGCGGATGCTGCCCACGCTGGTCAGCGCCGCCGTGACCGTCGTGCTGCTGGCCGTCTTCGGCCTGCTGTTCTCCTCCGCCGACGCGGTCTTCTCGGCCTTCCTCAGCGACCTGCTGCGGACGCCGGATTGGGCGCAGAGCCTGCCGTACCGGATCTTCGTGTTCTGCGTGTTCGCGGTGCTGGCCGTGGCGGCGGTGCTGGTGGGCCTGCGGCCGGTGGCCGAGCCCGCCGCGCCCGACCTGCGGATGTCCCTCGGCCGGCAGGTGTGGGTGATCCCGCTGGCCGGGCTGAACCTGCTGTTCGCGGCGTTCGTGACCGTGCAGATCACCGTGTTGTTCGGCGGAAGCCGCAGGGTGCTGTCGACGGCGGGGCTCACCTACGCGGAGTACGCGAGGTCGGGCTTCTTCGAACTCGTCACGGTCAGCCTCTTCGTGCTCGGCGTCGTGGCCGCAGCGGTGGCCCTGCTGCGCCTGCGCGGCCGGGCCGACCGCTGGCTGCTCGCCGTGCTGCTCGGCCTGCTGTGCGCGTTCACGCTGGTCATCCTCGCCTCGGCGCTGCATCGCATCGGCCTCTACACCGACGCGTACGGCCTGTCGCGGCTGCGGGCCTCGGTGGTGGCGACGATCTGGTGGCTCGGCGCGGTGTTCGTGCTGGTGCTGGCGGCCGGGGCGGTGCGATTGCTCGGCGGCGGCGCGTCCTGGTTCTTCCGGGGGCTCGTGCTGCTCACCGGGGTGTCGCTGCTGGCGTTCGGGGTCTGGAACCCCGACGCGCGGGTGGCCGAGACCCAGCTCACGATCCGGGGCGTCGAGCGGCTCGACCACGGCTATCTGGGCGACCTGGGGGCGGAGGCCGTGCCGATCCTGGACCGGCTGCCCGAACCGGACCGCAGCTGCGTGCTCAGCGACGTGATCGCGGTCAACGGCCTGCGCGAGCCGGACTCCTGGAACGGCTGGAACCTCGCCCGCGCCCGCGCCCGTGAGGTGCTGGAGCGCAGGCCCGTCGTGCGGCCCGACGACTGCCCCGGTTCGTCGCGTGTGCCCGGACCGTACGACTGATCTAATCGGGGACGTGACCTTCGATGTGCTGATCGGTGGCGGCCGTGTCGTGGACGGGACCGGAGCCCCCGCGTTCCGCGCCGACGTCGGCGTTCGCGGGGGCCGGGTCGAGGCCGTCGGCCGTCTCGACGCGGCCGGGGCGGCCACCCGGATCGACGCGGCGGGCAGATACGTGCTGCCGGGGCTCGTGGACTGCCACGCGCACGGCGACGCGGTCGTGTTCGACCCTCTCGTGCAGCACGCCGCGCTGCGGCAGGGGGTCACGACCTTCGTGCTCGGGCAGGACGGCCTGTCGTTCGCGCCCGCCACCACCCCGGCCGCCTTCGCGTACGCGAGCCGTTATTTCGCGGCGGTCAACGGCGCGCACCCGCACGTGGACGGGCCGGTGAGCGTCGCGGACCTGCTCGCCGGATACGACGGCAGGACCGCGCTCAACACCGTCTACCTGCTCCCGCACGCGACGATCCGGTTCGACGTGATGGGTCCCGCGGAGCGCGCCGCGGACGAGGACGAGACGCGGGCCATGCTCCGCAGGGTCGAGGCGGGCCTGTCCGAAGGGGCGGCCGGGCTGTCGTCGGGCCTGGAGTACGCCCCCGGCCGGTACGCCGACGCCGCCGAGCTGGCCGCGTTGTGCGCACCGCTGGGCGGCCTGCCGTACGTGACGCACATGCGTGCGTACGGCCCGTCCGCGGCGGTGGGGATGACGGAGGTCGTGGAGATCGCCCGGCGGTCCGGGGCGGCCGCGCACGTCTCGCATCTCCACGGCCCGGCCTCCACTCTGCTGCCGCTGGTCGAGGACGCCCGGCGGCAGGACGTCGACCTGACCTTCGACACCTATCCCTACCTGCGGTCCAGCACGATCCTGGCGATGGTGACGCTGCCGCCGTGGGTGCCCGCCGCCGACCCCGGCCGCGCCGTGGCGATGCTGTCCTCCGAGATGTCCTCCGAGCGCGATCGTCTCGCCGCGGAGTGGGCGGGACGCGACGACCTGTGGCCGCGCATCACGCTCTCGCACGCCCCCGGCTTCGAGTGGGCCGAGGGGATGACCCTGCCCGCCGCCGCGGCCGAGTACGGCGCCACCCCCGCCGAGTTCTGCCGGGTGCTGCTGGTGGAGACCCGGCTCCAGGCGGGCTGCGTGCAGGCGCGGCCCGACGAGGGCCCGGCGGGGGAGGAGTCGGTGCGCGCGGTCATGCGCGACCCCGGCCACACCGGCGGCTCCGACGGCATCTACGTGGGCGGCCATCCGCACCCGCGCGGCTTCGGCGCGTTCGCCCGTTACCTCGGCCGGCACGTGCGCGAGCTCGGCGACCTCACCTGGGAACAGGCCGCCGTGCATCTGGCCTCCCACCCGGCGCGCCGCTTCCGGCTGCCCGACCGCGGCCTCGTACGGCGTGGCCAGGTCGCGGACCTGATCGTCGTCGACCCGGCGACGGTGGCCGACACGGCGACCTACGAGGACCCCCGATCGCTCGCCGTGGGCGTGGACGACGTGCTCGTCGGCGGTGTGCCGGTGCTGCGCGGCGGCGCGCTCACCGGCGCCGCCCCCGGCCGCGCGCTGCGCCCCGCCTGAGAGCCCGAGCGGCCCGCGTCCGCCCCGGGAGCGCCGCCGGCCCGGCAGGCCCGCCCGGCCCCGCTGCCGCTGCCTGCCGCTGGGCCGGGCACCGGTGGTCACCGCGGATCGGCGCGGAACTGGTCCTGGTCGCCGGCGACGACCAGGCCGGACTCGTACGCGAAGACGACGGCCTGGGCGCGGTCGCGCAGGTCCAGCTTCGTCAGCAGGTTGCTCACGTGACTCTTGACCGTGTGCTCGGTGACCACCAGATCCGCGGCGATCTCGGCGTTGGACCGGCCGCGCGCGAGCAGCCGCAGCGTGTCCATCTCCCGGTCGGTCAGCTCGCCGAGCCGCTGCCGCAGCCGGGGCCGGGCACGTCCGCGCCCGACGAACTCGCCGATCAGGCGCCGGGTGATCGCGGGGGCCAGCAGTGACTCCCCCTCGGCGACCAGGCGGACGGCGCGTACGAGGTCGTCCCGCCGCACGTCCTTGAGCAGGAAGCCACTGGCCCCGGCGCGCAGGGCGTCGTAGACGTACTCGTCGACGTCGTACATCGTCAGGACCAGCACCTTCGCGTCGGTTCTGCGGCACACCTCCGCGGTGGCCTCGACGCCGTCCACGCCGGGCATCCGGATGTCCATGAGCACCACGTCCGGCTCCAGCTCGACCGCCCTGGCGACCGCCTCGGCGCCGTCGGCCGCCTCGCCGACCACGGTGATGTCGTCATGGGCGTCGAGAATCATCGCGAAGCCGCCGCGGAACAGGTCCTGGTCGTCGGCGACGAGTACGCGCAGCATGCCCGTCAGCCGATCGGCAGGGTCGCGGTGACGGTGAGACCCGGGTTCCCCGGCCGGACGGCGAGCCGTCCGCCGCACGCGGTGACCCGCTCCCGCATCCCGATCATGCCGTGTCCTTCCCTCAGCTCCCGTGCGCCCCGGCCGTCGTCGGCGACCTCGACGTCCAGGGCGTCACCGGACCAGCGGAGCCGTACGCGGACGGTGCTCGCCCCAGCATGCCGGATCGTGTTGGTCAGGGCCTCCTGGATGATCCGGTACGCGGCGATGTCCACGCCGGAGGAAAGGCGCCGTGGCTCGCCGCGCACGTCGGCGGCGACCGCCAGGCCCGCCCGGCGGGCGTTGTCCAGCAGGCCGGGCAGGGCGTCGAGCCCGGGCTGCGGCCCCCGGGCCGGAGCCGCACCGCCCGGCGCCTCGCTTCCGCGCAGCGCGCCGAGGATCAGGCGGAGCTGGCCGATCGCGTCCCGCCCGGCCTCCGCGATCGCCTCGAAGACCGCCTCGGCCTTCTCCGGGTGATCGCGCGCCACCAGCGGGCCGGTCTCCGCCTGGATCACCATGAGGCCGACCGAGTGGGTCACGATGTCGTGCATGTCGCGGGCGATCCGGGTGCGTTCGCGTGCGACCGCGGCGGCGCGTTCCTCGCGGATGCGGGCTTCGCGCTCCCGCTCGGCGTCCCGGGCGGCCCGCCGGGCCCGTGCGCCCACCCCGAGGGCGTACGCGGCGACGATCGCGGTGACGAGGTAGCGGTAGGTCTCCAGATTCTCGTGCGGGACGACGAGCGACGCGGCCACGCCGGCGGCGAGACCCGCGATCCCCCCGGCGCGCCGCGCCCGGGAGAGATCCGCCGCCGCGAACGTGTAGGTGCACACGAGCACGCCGTAGGGCAGCAGCAGCACCAGAGTCGCGGAGTGCGGCAGCGACTTCGCCGTGATCGCCAGGATCGTCGTGGCACAGCCCACGACCGCCCCGACGGGGAGGATGGCGCGGCGCCGCCACAGCACGGGCACCGACATCAGCACGGCGAGCGCCACGGCCCACCACGGCTGCCGGTGGGGGACGAGGACGGGCGTCACCGTCATCACGGTGACGACGGCGGCGATCGCGACGTCGGCCCTCGATGGACTGAGGATGCTCGCCCGCATGACCGGCTCCGGGAGGGTGTCGAAGGAAACCCGGCAAGACTATGCGCGCGGCATCCGCCGTCGCCTCCATCGCTCGGCTGATGGCCCTCTCACTCCTTCGAGTGATCCCGGTGTCACGACTGTCCGAGCGGTCCCGGTCCCCGCGACGGACACCCGGACCACTCCCGCCGGTGATGTGCGTCCGGGCCGGAGCCGGGAGGGTCGGGGCGGCTGGAGAAGGAGGCTGCACGATGAACTCACCGATTAGGCGTCTGGCCGTGGCGCTCGCCGCCACGGCGCTGTCGGCGACGCTGTTCCATTTCGGCACCGGGCTCACGCCGGTGCCCTGGCTCACCTGGCTCGCACCGCTGCCGGTGCTCGTCCTCGCCCACCGTGCCGGCGCTCGCGCCGCGTTCCTCGCGGCGTCGGCCGCGTGGCTCGGCGGTGAGACGACGATGTGGGGCTACTTCCTCGACACGGTGCGGATCCCGCCGCCGATGGTCGCGTCGATGCTCGTCGGGTCGGCGCTGCTGTTCGGGCTGGTCGTCCTGTTGTCACGGGCGCTGATGCTGAGGGGACGTCCGCTGACGGCCGCCGTCGTCGTGCCGGCGGCCTGGGCCGCCCTCGAGTACGCGGTCTCGGCGCTGTCTCCGAACGGGGCATGGTGGAGCCTGGCCTACACCCAGGCCGACGTCCTTCCGGTTCTGCAGACCGCCTCGGTCACCGGACCGTGGGGCATCACGTTCCTGATCCTCGGGGTGCCCGCGGCCGCCGCCGTGCTCGTCGCACCGCTCCCCGCAGCACCGGGGGCGGCCGGGCGGCTGCGGGTGGCAGGGCGGCTGCGGGTGGCGGTCACCGCCGTGATCGTCCTGGCTCTGGCGGCGGGGCACGGCGCCTGGCGGCTGAGCGCGCCGTACGGCGAGGGCTCGGAGAAGGTGGCGCTGCTCGCCATCGACCGGGACGGCTGGGTCCCGGTCGCATCGGCGGAGGGACGTGCCCTCCTCGGGCGGTACGCGGCGCGGATCCCGGGTCTCGCCGCGCAGGGCGCGCGGGTCGTGGTCATGCCGGAGAAGGTCTTCCTCGCCGACGACGCGACGCTGCCCGTGCTGACGGCGCCGCTGGCGCGGCTCGCCGCCGATCACCACGTCGACATCGTCGTCGGGCTGGTCCTCGAGCGGTCCGGCGGCCTCCGCAACGCGGCGCTCGACTTCCCCGCCGACGGGAGCCGGCCGGTCGAGTACTTCAAGCACCACCTCATCCCCGGACTCGAAGACGACTTCCGGCCCGGAAGCCGTAAGGCGTTCGTGCCCGGCTCGGGCTCCCGCTGGGCGATCGCGATCTGTTTCGACCTGGACCTGCCCGGCCTGGTGCGCGACTACCGCGGAAGCGGCGCCACGACGCTGTTCGTGCCCGCTTGGGACTTCGATCGGGACCGCTGGCTGCACGGGAGGATGGCGGTCACCCGGGGCGTCGAGACCGGGCTCACCGTGGCGCGCGCGGCGCGCGACGGCGATCTGGTCGTGAGCGACGCCTATGGCCGCATCCGGGCCGAGGCGCACAGCGCGGACGCGCCGTTCGCGTCCGTCCTCACCACGCTGCCCACCCTCTCGGCCGACACGCTCTACACGAGGTTCGGCGACTGGTTCGCCTGGGCGTGCGCGCTCCTGGTGTCGCTCGCACTCGTGTCCCTGGCCCGCACGCGACCTGGCCGGCAAGGGGGTGCGGCAGGCGCCCGGCGTGCGCCGGTCGCCGCCGCGGCGGAGCACTTGCCGCCTACGCCTGCTCGATGAGGACCTGGCGCAGCGTGACGGCGAAGTTGTCCGGGTCGCCCGGCATGCCGTAGGTGTCGTCGAGGAACCCGCCGTGGTTGCTGGGGAAGAGCACGGGCTTGCCGCCGAGCCGTTCGGCGATCACGGTGGCCGCGCGGCCGGCCAGCTGCCCCTCCGACTCGACGCCGGCGCCGAGGACGATTCGGGTCGGGGCCGCGCGCAGCGCCTCGAAGTCGGGCTCGTAGTGCGTGCAGGTGATCAGGTTCTGCGCGAACAGCACGTCGTCCCGCGACCCGTCGTCCTCCGCCGGCAGCCCGAACTCGGCCGGGCTCGGCCGGGGCTGGTCGGCGAAGTCCGCCGGGATCTCGCCCTGGTGGCTCACGATCGCGGTGAACTTCATCATCGCCGGGCCGAAGCCCTCCCGGTCGTACGTCCGCCGGATGTCGGCCACGGCGGCCAGCGCCTGCTCCCGGTCCGGCAGCACCCGGACGGTCGGGGGCTCGTGCGCCACGAGCGTGCGCACCTGCTCCGGATGCCGGGCCACCAGCGCGAGCCCGTTCACGGCGCCTCCGCTGCTGGCGAAGATGTCCACCGGCCCTCCGCCGACCGCGTCGATCAGCCGGTGCAGGTCGTCGGCGTGCAGCTCGGGCGTCGACTCCGCGGCGTCGCCGGTCCGCGTGCTCCGCCCGCTGCCGCGCGGGTCGTAGGTGACCACCGTACGGTCCGGGAAGTGCCGCGCCAGGGCGGCGAATCCGGTGGCGTCCATCGGCGATCCGATCAGCAGCAGAACCGGCTCCGTGGTCCCCTCGGCCTCCCGCACGTCGTAGTGCAGAACGCAGCCGGGCACCTCGAGGGTGTGGGTCTTGGGCTCGGTCATGGGTGGTTCCTCCTCGATACGGGTGATCTGCCTACTCGATCCGCTTGCTTGATCCGCCTGCGGAGCGTGAAGCCGCCGGCGCGGGAGATGGGCCCGGCCGGACTCTCCTGTGACGGCCAGCACACCTTATATCGAACATGTCATCGAATGCTGGCCGCCTCGCGGACCCATGGTCACAGGGCCGTACGCGCCTGTTCCACGTGCCGGGCGATGCCCCGGGCCCCGCTCGCCTTCGCGAGGTCGGCCGCCTCGTCGAGCAGCCCGAGGGCGTGGTCCCTGCGGCCCTCCGCGGCGGCGATGTAGGCCAGTCCGACCAGGTTGGCGGCGACACCCGGCAGGAAACCGATCTCCCGGCGCAGCCGCACCGACTCCTCCAGCCGCTCCCGCGCAGCCTCCAGCCGCCCGGCCCCGTGCTCGGCGATGCCCAGATGCCGGAGCGCGTAGGACATCGTCAGCGTGTCACCGGCCGCGGCGGCGAGCTCGTGCGACCGCCGCAACGCAACCCCGGCCGCCTCGTCGTCGTGCCGCACGACCTGGTGGAAACAGCCGACCCAGAAGAGCGCCTCGCCCTCGCCGCGTACGTCGCCGAGCCGCCGGTAGAGGCCGGCGGCCCGCTCGAACAGCTCGAGCTCTCGGGGGTCCTCCTCGCGGTCCTCCAGGAACCGCGCGTGGGCGACCCGGCCGCGGGCCAGGGCGAGGTCGGCCTCCACCGCGTCCAACCCCCGTTCGGCCTCGGGCAGGCCCGAGGGGTCGCCGCCGAAGACGGCCTGCTCATAGAGAGCGCCGGCCCGTGCGAGTCGTGGATCCTCGCTCATCTCGGTCCCATCCGTGATCGTCGCGGAACTCGTGTGCACTGCCGGACCGCACTGTAGTGATCCCCTACGACGATTCGGCGCGTTCCCGCTCGTGCGGCGCTGCTCCGCGAGGCGCGGAGTCCGCCACCGCGGGCGCGGTCCAGTACGATCCACGAGGTGATCTGAACCGGGACAGCGAGGGGGCGGCGTGGGTTTCGCGGACGGCCTCCCGGAGCACGCCCCGCGGCACTCCCCGGAGCACTCCTACGAGCACTCCTTCGATCACTCCGAGCAGGACACGGCGCGGCCACCGGCGCTCCCGGAGATCGTCGTCGACGCGCGTACGCGCGGTTTCCTGTGGCCGGGCGAGCCGATCGGCGGACGGAATTTCGCCGCGGCGCGGCACTCCCTGTTCGACGGCTCGTTCACCTGGCCGGTCATGGTGGCGAGGCGTTCGGCCCTCGACCACAACATCGCGACGCTCGCCGCCTTCGCCGACCGGCACGGGCTCGCCTTCGCGCCGCACGCCAAGACCACGATGTCGCCCCAGCTCGTCCGGGCCCAGCTCGACGCCGGCGCCTGGGGGGTCACCGCCGCCACGGCGAGCCAGGTGCTCGTCCACCGCTCCTTCGGCGTTCCCCGGGTGCTGCTGGCCAACGAGATCCTCGACCGGGGCGCGCTGCGCCTGCTGGCCGGCGAGATCGGCCGCTTCGAGTTCCTCTGCTACGCCGACTCCGTCGAGGGTGTGCGCGCGCTCGACGAGACGGCCGGCGAGGTGCCGTTCCGGGTGCTCGTCGAGCTGGGCCACCCCGGCGGCAGGACCGGCTGCCGAGGTCACGACGCGCTGCTCGAGGTGGCCGGGGCGGTGCGCGAGGCCCGGGGGACCGAGCTCGCCGGTGTCGCCGGATACGAGGGCACCCTGCGGACGGCCGACGAGGTCCGCGCGTACCTGCGTGACATGGCGCGCGCGGCGCGGGCACTGGCGCCGCTGGTGGCCGGTCCCCTGGTGGTCTCCGCCGGGGGAAGCTCGTGGTTCGACCTGGTGGCCGAGGAGCTCGCGCCGCTGACCGCGGAGCTCGGCGCGACCGTGGTGCTGCGCAGCGGCGCCTACATCGCGCACGACGACGGCTTCTACCGCGAGACCACGCCGTACAACCGGGTGGCGGGCGAACTGCGGCCGGCGCTGGAGGTCTGGGCCCAGGTCCTGTCCGTGCCGGAGCCCGGCCTCGTGCTGGTCGGCATGGGCAAGCGGGACGTGCCGTACGACCTGCACCTGCCGTCCCCGAAGGCCGTGCGGCGCGGCGAGGGCGAGGAGCCGGCCGAGCCGCTGACCGGGGTGACGGTCGTCAAGCTGTGGGACCAGCACGCCCATCTCAGCGGCGAAGCCGGGCTGCGCCCGGGAGACCTGGTGTCGTTCGGGCTCTCCCATCCGTGCACGGCCTTCGACAAGTGGCGCGTCATCCCCGTGGTGGACGACGACGACGTCGTGATTGATTTGATCAATACGTATTTCTGATCTTCCGGAGCGGTGACGATGGCTGGCAAGCAGGAGATCCGTACGGCCGAGGGCGCCCCGCCGATCGGGCCGTACTCGCAGGGCGTGGTGGTCGGCGACTTCCTCTACACCTCCGGGATGGGCCCGCTCGACCCCGCGACCGGTGAGGTCGTGGGCGACGACGTGGCGGCCCAGACGCACCGGACCATGCGCAACCTGGGGGCCGTGCTGGAGGCCCACGGCCTGACGTTCGACGACGTGGTGAAGGCGACGGTCCACCTGCAGAACCTGAAGGAGGACTTCGCCGCGTTCAACGAGGTCTACCAGACCTACTTCACCCGGCCCTACCCGGTGCGCACCACCGTGGGCTCCGATCTCCTGGACATCCTCGTCGAGATCGACTTCGTGGCGTACACGGGCCGCTGACGATGGACAGCGCCCTGTACGTCTTCGTCGAGGACCTGCGCGCGGAGGGCGTGCGCGGGCTGCTCGACCGGGCCTCGGCGTACGGCGTGCGAGGCGTCGCGGTGGCCGCGGCCTACCACCAGGCCAGGGACGTGACCCCGCACGGTGCCTCGCGGCTGACGCTGCGCCGTGACGGCGTCCACTTCCCCCCGCCGGACGACCTGTTCGGCGGGCTGCGCCTGGCCCCGCCCGTGCAACCGGGGGCGGAGGACCGGCCACTCGACGAGCTGCGCCGCGCCTGCGCGGACCGGGGGATGCGGCTGCACGGCTGGACGGTGTTCCTGCGCAACGCCACGCTCGGCCTGGCCTGCCCGGACGTGACCGTGGAGAACTGCTTCGGCGACCACGGCTCCCCGGCCGACCTGTGCCCCTCGCATCCCGATGTGCGGGCGTACGCGGTGGCGCTGGCCCGGGCCGTCGCGCGGCAGGGGGTGGACACGGTCGTCGCGGAGTCGCTGCACTTCGGGCCCTTCACCTGCGAGCGGTGCCTCGTGGCGCTCGGCCCGATGGACGCCTTCCTGTTCGGCCTGTGCTTCTGCGCCCACTGCATGCGCCGGGCCGCCGACCTCGGGGTGAACGCCGAGGTGGCCAGGCAGGAGTGCGCCAGGATCGTGGCGGGCGTGCTCGACGGCGATCCTCCCGCGGAGGGCGAGGTCACGCGGGCGGCGCTGACGGCTTATGCCGGCCCCGAGGCGGTGGCGTACGCGCGGGCCCGCTCCGAGAGCGTCACGTCGCTGGTCGGCGAGGTCGCGGCGGCCGTGACGGCCGAAGGCGCACGGCTGACGTTCACGGACGCGACGGGCGCGGTCAAGGGCCAGACCCATGGACTGCCCTCGGCCGGGCTGGCCGCGCACGACTCCTGGCAACTCGGGATCGACCTGGTGGCGCTTGGCGATCTGGTCCCGTCGTTCGCGGTCCTCGGCTACGCCAGGGACCCCGTCCGGGTGGCCGACGACGTCGCGGCCTACCGCCGGTCCGTGGGCAAGAACCCCGAGTTGAGGGTCGTGCTGCGCCCCGGCGCCCCGGACACCGACTCCGCCGACCGGCTGGCGGCCAAGGTCCGCGCCGCCCGTACGGCGGGGGCCGGGGCCGTCGACTTCTCCGCGTACGGCCTGGCGCCCTTCGACGCGCTCGGCCGCATCACCGAGGCGCTCGCCTGACCCGACGTCACCGGGCGCCCGCCCGAACCCGTCGCGGGCGCGGAGCGTCCGGCCTGCCGCCGTGCCGCGCCGTGCGGATCACCGGTCCGAGCCCACTGACGGGGGTGTGACCAGGGCGTCCGCGAGGACGGCCAGGCCGGCCGCGACCCGGGCGGCGTCGCACTCCCGCAGCACGGCGGTGACGTGCTCGGCCGCGAGCGGGGCGAGCAGCGCGTGGGCGAGGTAGTCGGCGTCGGCGTCCGGTCGCGCCTCGGCCAGCAGGATCGCCAGGTGGCGGTGCCAGAAACGGTAGGCGCCGATGCGATAGCGGGCGCCCGGGCTCGCGGTCTCCGAGACGCGCAGCAGGTCGAGGTGCCCGAAGAGATAGCCGGCGTAGGCCGCCACGAACGCGCGCACCCGATCGGCGGGCGAGGCGCCGGGCCCCAGCGGTGGCGGCCCGGACAGGATGCGCCCCTGCAGTTCCCGTTCCTTGTCGTCGAGCAGGGCCGCCACGAGTCCCGACTTGTCCCCGAACCGGCGGAACAGCGTGCCCTTGCCCACTCCGGCCTCCGCCGCCACCGCGTCCATCGAGACCGCTTCGACTCCGTGCTCGCGGAACAACTTCGCCGCCGCCTCCAGCACCCGTAGCCGGTTGCGGGCCGCGTCCGCGCGCTCGCGGGGCGGGTCCGCCATCAGGGAGGTGAGGTCTCTTGACGAACCGGACTGCGGTCCGGTAATTTCCGGGTTGTTCACGCAAACGGACTGTAGTCCAGTTATTTGGAGGACGCAATGACCGCTCTCATCGGCAGGGACGAGCTCAAGGCCGCGATCGACGCGGGCGCCGTCACCGTCGTCGACGCGCTCGGCGGCGACTACTACGCCCGGCAGCACCTTCCGGGCGCGATCCCGCTGACGGAGTCCGAGGTCGCCGATCGGGCCGCGGAACTGCTGCCGGACAAGAACGCCCCGATCGTCACCTACTGCTCGAACCCGGCCTGCTCCAACAGCCAGGCCGTGGCCAACCGGCTGACCGCGCTCGGGTACACCGACGTGCGCAAGTACCGGGAGGGCATCCAGGACTGGGTCGAGGCCGGGCTGCCGGTCGAGTCGCTGACCACGGCGTCCTGACCACGGCGTCCTGACCACGGCGTCCTGACCACGGGGATCGCTCAGGCGGAGCCCCGGACGACGAGTTCGGTCGGGAGGATCACGGGGTCCGCCGGGCCGCCCCGGAACAACCCCAGCAGCAGCCGGACCATCGCGGCGGCCTGCTCGATGATCGGGTGCCTGATCGTGGTCAGCGGGGGCTCGGTGTAGCGGGCCGCCTCGATGTCGTCGAACCCGACGACCGCCACGTCGTCCGGCACCCGGCGGCCCGCCTGACGCAGGGTCTGCAGCGCTCCGATGGCCATGAGGTCGTTGGCGACGAAGACGGCGTCCAGGTTCGGGTCGTCCTGCAGCAGATGACGCATCGCGACGGCGCCGGACTCCCGGGTGAAGTCGCCGACGGCGACGATCGACCGGCGGTCGGACTCGCGCAGCGCGTCACGGTAGCCCGTGAGCCGGTCCTGACCGCCGATCATGTCCTGCGGCCCGGCGATCGTGGCGATGCGCCGCCGCCCGCTGTCCAGCAGGTGGCGCACCGCCTTCACCGCGCCGCCCACGTTGTCGTTGTCCACGTACGGCAGGGGAACCGGCACCGCCGGCCTGCCGTACGAGACGGCGGGGACGCCCATCCGCGCGATGGCGGCGGGCAGCGGGTCGGCGCCGTGCATCGAGATCAGCATGACCCCGTCGACGTGGCCGCTGGCGATGTAGCGCTCGATCCTCGCGTGGCTCTGGGCCGAGCCGCCGAGCATCAGCACGACCTGCCGGTCGGCGGCCTCGAGCTCCAGGCTGGCCGAGCGGATGACGGTGGAGAACATCGGGTCCTCGGAGAAGACCCTGGTCGGCGGCTCCGACACGACCAGTGCGATCGAGTCGGTCCGCTGGGTGACGAGGCTGCGCGCCGCCGAGTTGGGCACGTAGCCCAGCTCGTCCACGGCGCGCATCACGGCATCCCGGATCTGCGGCGTCACCGTCATCTGCCCGTTGACGACCCGGGAGACGGTGGCGCGGGACACCCCTGCCCGCGCCGCGACCGCCTCCAGAGTGGGTCGTTTCATTCATGCCCCCTTTGTGGTGCCTGACAGATCAAGCGTTCGTCAGGCACTCCCCAGCCCATTGCGTGCGATGACGTCTCGATACCACAGCGCGCTGTCCTTGGGAACGCGTCGCTGGGTCTCGAAGTCGATGTACACGATGCCGAACCTCTTGTGGTAGCCGTAGGCCCACTCGAAGTTGTCCAGGAGAGACCATACGAGATAACCCCTCAGGTCCGCTCCCGCGGCGATCGCGGCGTGCGCCGCCCGCAGGTGTCCGTCGAGGTAGCCGATCCGGTCCTCGTCGTGCACCCGGTCGCCGTCGGGCCGGTCGTCGAAGGCCGCGCCGTTCTCCGTGACGAGCAGCCCGACCTCGGGGTAGTCGCGCGACAGCCGTACGAGCAGGGTCTCCAGGCCGGACGGCTCGATGGGCCAGTCCATCGCGGTCGTCGGGCCGGTCGGCGGCTCGAACCGGACGCCCTCGGTGCCGGGGAAGGCGGGGTTGGCCGGCTCGCCCGGCCGGGCCGACACGAAGGACGGGTTGTAGTAGTTGATGCCGAGCAGGTCGATCGGCTGGTGGATGACCGCCAGGTCGCCGTCGCCGATGTGGTCGAGACCGCCGTGGCGCGCGGCGATCTCCAGCACCTCCTCCGGGTAGCGCCCCCGCAGCGCGGGGTCGAGGAACTGCCGGTTCATCAGCGCGTCCACCCGGGCGGCCTCCTCCAGGCCGTCGTCCGTCTGGATGATCGGCGCGAGGTTGAGGGTGAGCGCGATCTCGGCGGCCCCGGCCGCGCGCAGGGACTGCGCCGCCAGCCCGTGGCCGAGCAGCAGGTGGTGGGCCGCGCGGAACGCGGCCGCCGGGTCGCGCCTGCCCGGAGCGTGGACGCCGGAGCAGTAGCCGAGGAAGGCGGCCACCCAGGGCTCGTTCAGCGTGGTCCACGTGCGGACGCGGTCGCCGAGCCGCTCGTGCACGACGGCGGCGTAGTCGGCGAAACGCTGAGCCGTGTCCCGTACGGCCCAGCCGCCGGCGTCCTCCAGCGCCTGCGGCAGGTCCCAGTGGTAGAGCGTCGGGTAGGGCGTGATGTCGTGGGCGAGCAACTCGTCCACCAACCGGTCGTAGAAGCCGAGGCCGGCGGCGTTGACCCGGCCCGCCCCGGTGGGCAGGATCCGGGGCCAGGCCACCGAGAACCGGTACGCCGCCAGGCCCAGACCGGCCATGAGCCGGACGTCGTCGGCGTACCGGTGGTAGTGGTCGCAGGCGACGTCGCCGGTGTGGCCGTCGGCCACGTTGCCCGGGACCTTCGAGAACGTGTCCCAGATCGAGGGGCCCCTGCCGTCCTCGGCGGCGGCGCCCTCGATTTGGTAGGACGCCGTGGCGGCGCCCCAGACGAAGCCGTCAGGGAAGACCAACTTGGACGATCCGGTCCCCCGAGTGGTGATGGTCTCCGCGGTCAACCCTTCACAGCTCCCTGCATGATTCCTCCGATGATCTGTTTGCCGAGCAGGACGAAGATGAGCACCAGCGGCAGCGTCGCCACCGCCGTGCCCGTGAGGCCGAGCGTGAAGTCCCGCACGTAGCCGCTGGCGAGCTGCGACAGCGCGACCTGCACGGTTGGATTGTCGGGGGTGAGGACGACCAATGGCCAGAAGTAATCATTCCAGGCCGTCATGAACGTGAGCATTCCGAGCACCGCCGCCGCCGGCCGGGCGGCCGGGAGCACGACGTGCCAGAACAGCCGGGCCGTGCTGCACCCGTCGATCCGGCCGGCCTCCAGCAGCTCGGTGGGCAGCGCGCGGCTCAGGTACTGCGTCATGAAGAACACGCCGAACGCGTTGACCAGCGCAGGGACGATGACGGCGTACATCGTGCCGGTCCACTCCAGCTTGATCATCAGCATGTAGAGCGGGATGATGCCGAGCTGCGTGGGGACCATCATCGTCACGACGGTCATCAGCAGGAGCGCGTTGCGCCCGCGGAAGCGCAGCTTGGCGAACGCGAAGCCGGCCAGCGTGGAGAAGAACATCACCGACACCGTGATCGTCCCCGCGACCACGAACGAGTTGAGCAGCGCCAGCGCGAACGGCGCGGTGTCGAAGACCCGCTGCACGTTGGCGAAGAAGTTGCCGCCGGGCAGCAGCGGCGGCGGCACCTCGGCCAGCGCCGCGTTGTCGTGCGAGGCGACGATCACACTCCAGTAGACCGGGAACGCCGAGAAGAACGCCACCGCCACGAGGGTGAGATAGGTGAGCGGATGCCCGCGTAGCGCCCTAAACATCGAGGCCTCCCCGCATGCGCCGGACGACGAGATAGTTGAATCCCACGACCACCACCACGAGGAGGAACATCATCCACGCCGCCGCCGAGGCGTAGCCGAACTCGAAGCTGCGGAAGCCCTTCTCGTACAGATAGAGGGCGAGGGTCTGGAACTGGCGGTCGGTGCCGCCGGTGGCCGCCGCGCCGTTGCTGACCTGCGCGCCGAACAGCAGCGGCTCGGCGATGATCTGCATCGACCCGATCGTGGTGACGATGACCGTGAAGATGACGGTCGGCCGGATCATCGGGAGCGTGATGCCCCACAGCTGTTTGAAGCTGGACGCGCCGTCGAGGGTGGCCGCCTCGTAGATCTCCTTGGGCACGGCCTGCATGGCGGCGAGGTAGATCAGCGCGTTGTAGCCGGCCCACCGCCACATGATCATGACGGCGATGGCGACGTGCGAGCTGGCCACCCCCGCCTGCCAGTTGATCCGGCCGAACCCGAGCCAGTCGAGCACCATGTTGATCAGGCCGAAGTCGCGCCCGAAGAGCTGGCTGAAGATGACCACCACGGCCACGACGCTGGTCACGTTGGGCAGCAGGAGCGTGATGCGGAACAGCGTCTGCGCCCGCAGCGGCCGGTTCAGCAGGTGCGCGAGGACGAGCGCGAGCAGCAGCTGCGGCACCGCCGACAGGACGCCGATCGACAGCGTGTTGAACGCCGCGTTCCAGAAGTAGCCGTCGGCGAACAGCGCGGTGTAGTTGTCCAGGCCGATGAACGGGTTGTCGCTGCTCAGCAGGTTCCAGTCGTGCAGCGACACCCAGGCCGTGTAGATGAGCGGGAAGATGCCGAAGGCGGCGAAGAGCAGGAAGAACGGCGCGACGTACGCGTACGGCGAGGCCTGCCGGTCCAGCCGGTGCAGCCGGGAGCGCCGGCCTGCCGCCGTCTTCGGGGGTGCGGGCGTGTGCGAGGCGGCCGGAGGGCCGCCGGGGGAGGGCGTCACGGTCCGCACGGACCCGCCCGGGGGTGTTGCCATGGAAGATCCTCCTCGGGGAGGGCAGACACGACCGGAACAGGGCCCCGGGCGGGTTCGCCGGGGGCCCTGCCGGCGACGGACTACTTGATCGCTTCCAGGTCCTTGAGGACCTGGGCCCACGCCTCGTCGGGCGACTGCTTGCCCTGCTCGACCCGGCCGATGCCGTTGCCGATGGCCGTGCGCACGTCGCCCTCGCGGGGGCCGAGGTGCTGCGGCTTGAGGTTCTTCGCGGCGTCGGAGTAGATCTTGCCGACGGGGGCGTCGTTGAAGAAGTCCTTCGTGAAGTTCTGGATGTCGGGCTGGTCGTACAGCGAGGGGATCGACGGGAAGTTGCCGATCGCCTTGAACACCGCGGCCTGGTTCTGCGCCGAGGTCAGGAACTCGATCAGCTCGGCGGCCTCCTTGGGGTGCTTGCTCTGCTTGGGCACCGTGAGGTGGGAGCCGCCGGAGTTGCCCGCGCCGCCGGGGACGGTGGCGATGTCCCACTTGCCGGCCGAGTCCTTGGCCTGGTCCTGGATGTAGGCGGTCATCCACGCGGGGCAGATCACGGTCGCGAACGAGCCCTTGGCGAAGCCGGTGTTCCACTCGGGCGTGAAGGCGCCGATCTTGGCGGACAGGCCGGCGTCGATCATCTGGATCGACAGGTCCCATGCCTTCTTCACGTCGGGGTTGGTGGCGACGACGATGTTGTCCTGCGCGTCGTACACGCCGACCGGGGCCTGGGCGATGATGGCGCGGAAGATCTCGCCGGGGCTGTCGAAGAACTTGGCGTCCTTGGGCGCCTTGGCGGCGAACTTCCTGCCGGTCTCGATGTACTGCTCCCAGGTGGGCCACAGGGCCGACACCTCGTCGCGCTTGCCCGGCAGGCCGGCCTTCTCGAACAGGTCGGTCCGGTAGCACATGGCCAGGCCGCCGACGTCGGTGCCGAGGCCGAGGAGCGCGCCATTGGGGGCCAGGCCCTGCTGCCACTTCCAGTCGAGGTACTCGCCCTGGCGCTTGTCGAGGCCGTACTGCTTGAGGTCGGTGAACTTGTCGGGCTGGGAGGTGAACTGGCTGATGTAGCCCACCTCGATCGCCTCGACGTCCGCGGCGCCCGCCCCGGTGGCCAGGTGCGCGGCGAGGTTCGTGTGGTGGTCGGCGAACGCCGCCTGGCGCTCCTCGATCTCGACGTTCGGGTGCGTCTTCTTGAACTCCTCGTACAGCGGCTTGAAGCCGAAGTCGCCGAAGAGGCCGACGCTGAGTTTGACCTTCTCGGTGGACTGGCCGCCGCCGGTCCCGGTGCCGGATCCGCCTCCGCCGCACGCCGTGAGCGTGAGCAGGGAGGCGGCGAGCATGGGGGCGACGAACCGGACGGCCCGGCGGCCCGGATGGGGAGTGCCCATGAACCCTCCTTGGGTCCCGCATATAAAATCGATCTTGAAGAGAGCGCTCTCGCATAAGAGTGGGAGTCGGCTGTGGGGCCGTCAAGGGATGGATCAGTAACGATTCCCGTTATCTCCGGATGGCAAAGCCGCTGGTGAGAGCGCTCCCACGGCTATTCGCGCAGCGTGCCGGGGTCCCGTCGCGGGCATGCGGGAGGCGCCGCGGGGCCGCGGATCGGCCGCCGGGTCGTCGGCCGAGCACGAGAAGAGAGCGTTCTCTTGACCTTCGTGAAACTTTCTCTCCGCGTTGACAAGGGGTTGCATCCCGCTTAGCGTCAGCGGCGCTGAGAGCGCTTCCAGCGTTGCTGCCGGATCACGGGCCGGCAGGAGTTCCGCCTTCCGCAGTCGTTGACCCCCAGCGGAGGTCGCACATGCCACTCCGTCCCGTCAGGACCCTCGGCCTCGCCGTCCTGACCGCCCTCACTCTGTCCCTGCCCGCTCTGCCCGCCGGCGCCGCCACGGTTCCCGTCGGCGCCGGCGGCTACACCACCGACCTGCCCGCCGGAGCCAGTGGGCCCGCCAACTCCAACGGCGCTCCGGTCACGCCCAAGGTCACCTCGAACGTCACCCGCAAGGTGCCCACCAACGACTGGTGGTCGTCGCTCGCCTTCCAGCGGTACGCGGGGAACCCCTACTCCGAGAACATGTACGGCCACCCGCTGACCTTCCACGCGGTGGCCGGCGGGCTCGAGGTCGGCTACCCGACCACGCCGTTGATCAGCTCGGACGGCCGGCAGTACGAGTTCCCGCACGCCCGCGACCTCACGCTCGGCGTGTCCGGCCTGAACTCGCCCGACACCAAGGTGGACGACTGGTCCGACTGGACCGTCACGCCGTACTGGTCCGACGGCGCGCGGTCGCTGAAGGCGACCATCGGGCACGGCCTGCCGTACGTCTACGCGACGCCGACCGGCGGCGACGCCCGGGTCGCGTTCGTGGCCACGCCCACGGTCTGGGCCGACCGGGGCAACGTCCTCGGCGTCACCGTGAACGGCCACCACTACGGGATCTTCGGGCCGTCCGGCACCGACTGGAGCCTCAGCGGCACGGTCGCGACCGACGCGCTCGGCGGGAAGAACTACTTCTCGGTCGCCGCGCTGCCCGACGCGTCCGCCCCGGCGCTCGACCTGTTCGCGAAGTACGCCTTCAGCTTCGTCACCGGCACGAGGGTGACCTGGTCGTACGACGAGGCGTCGGCCCGGCTCACCACCACCTACACCGCGACCACCTCGGCCAAGGAGGGCACGCAGACCGGCACGCTGCTGGCGCTCTACCGCCACCAGTGGCTGGCCACGAGCAGCCCGCTGACGTCGTACACCTACGTCTCGCCGCGCGGCACGATGAAGCTGCGCGAGGGCACGTCGTTCAGCACCGTGCAGACGTTCCACGGCGTGCTGCCGTCGCTGCCCGACCTCGGCGCGTACGACAGGACCAGGCTCGGAAGCTACGTCAGGCAGGAGGCGAACGCGGCCGACCCGTGGAAGGGCGCGACCGACACCTACTGGACCGGCAAGGCCCTCGGCCGGCTGGCCCAGCTCGTGCCGATCGCCGACCAGCTCGGCGACACCGCGTCCCGCGACAAGCTGCTCGGCCTGCTGAAGGGTGAGCTGGAGAGCTGGTTCACGGCCGGGGGAGCCGAGCAGTTCCGCTACGACGCCACGTGGGGCGTGCTCACCGGCTACCCGGCCTCGTACGGCAGCGACACCGAGGTCAACGACCACCACTTCCACTACGGCTACTACCTGATGGCCGCCGCGACCGTGGCGAGGTACGACTCGTCCTGGGCGGCGAGCTGGGCGCCGATGGCCACGCTCCTGGCCGCCGACGCGAACAACGGGGACAGGTCGGAGACCCGGTTCCCGTTCCTGCGCAACTTCGACCCGTACGCCGGCAACGGCTGGGCGTCGGGGCACCAGGGGTTCGCGGCGGGCAACAACGAGGAGTCGTCGTCGGAGGCGATGAACTTCGCGACCGGGGCGATACTCCTCGGCGCGGCGACGGGTGACACCGCCCTGCGCGACCTCGGCGTCTACCTCTACACGACCCAGTCGTCGGCGATCGCGCAGTACTGGTTCGACAAGGACGACGCGGTCTTCCCGGCCGGGTTCGGGCACGACACGGCCGGCATGGTCTGGGGCTCCGGCGCGGCGTACTCGACCTGGTGGACGGCCAACCCCGAGGAGATCCACGGGATCAACATGCTGCCGGTCACCGGCGGGTCGCTCTACCACGGGCTTTACCAGGCCGACGTGAGGCAGAACCTGTCCGAGATGGAGGCGAACAACGGCGGCCCGGCCGTCGAGTGGAGGGACGTCGTCTGGCAGTTCCGGGCGCTCGCCGACCCGGCCGCGGCGAAGAGCGCGTGGGACGCCGGATACCCGGCGCTGACGCCCGAGTCCGGTGAGTCGCTGGCGCACACCTACCACTGGATCTACAACCTGGCCAGGATGGGCACGGTCGACCCCGGGGTGACGGCCGACAGCCCGACCGCCGCCGTCTTCGTGAGCGGGTCCATTCGGACGTACGTCGCGCACAACTTCGGCACGTCGGCCAGGGCGGTGAGGTTCTCCGACGGCACCGCCCTGACCGTGCCGGCCCGGTCCACGGCGACCAGCGCGGGCGGGTCCACCTCGCCGTCCCCCTCGCCGTCTCCGTCCCCCTCGCCCTCGCCGTCTCCGTCACCCTCGCCGTCTCCGTCACCCTCGCCGTCCCCGTCGCCTTCCCCTTCGGGATCCCCGTCGCCCGCTCCGGGCGGGGTGGACGCCCGCTCGACCATCCAGGCCGAGGCGTACCAGGCGCAGAGCGGCACGCAGACGGAGACGACGCAGGACGTCGGCGGCGGGCAGAACGTCGGCTACATCGGCAACGGCGACTGGCTGCGCTACGACGACGTCGACTTCGGGCCGACGGCGGCGCGGCAGTTCAGGGCCAGGGTCGCCTCCGGCGCGGCGGGCGGCGTGAGCGGGCTCGTACAGGTGCGGCTCGACAGCCCGGCGGCGACCCCGATCGGCGACTTCGCCGTCGGCGACACCGGCGGCTGGCAGAGCTGGACGACGATTCCCGCGAACATCACGGGCGTCACCGGCCGCCACACCGTCTACCTCACCTTCAGCAGCGGCCAGCCGGCCGACTTCGTCAACCTCAACTGGTTCACGTTCGCCACATCCTGACGGACGACGACCGCGCCGGGGTGGCACGCAGGCGTGCCACCCCGGCGACGGCTCTCAGCCGGTCGCACGTCTCAGGCTCTCGCGGTACCGCTGAGGGCTCACGCCGTGTTCCCGCTTGAAGGCCGAGCTCAGCGCGAAGGCGGTGCCGTACCCCACCCGGCGGGCCACCGCCTCCAGCGTCGCGTCCGTCTCACGCAGCAGGTCGGCCGCCTGCGCCAGCCTTAGCCCGGTCAGGTAGGCCATCGGCGGCTCGCCGACGAGTCTCCCGAACCGCTGCGCCAGCGCGGCGCGGGAGACCCCCGCCCGGCCCGCCAGCTCGGCGACCGTCCAGGGATGGGCCGGGTCGGCGTGCAGCATCCGCAGCGCGGGCCCCACCACCGGGTCGCCGTGCGCGCGGTACCAGCCCGGGGCCCGCGCGTCCGGTCGGGAGAACCAGGTCCGCAGCACGGCGATCAGCAGCAGGTCGAGCAGGCGGTCGAGCACCACCTCCTGACCCGGCTCGTCCTTGACGATCTCGAGGCCGAGCAGTGTGACCAGGGAGCCGTCCCAGGAGTCGGCGCGCAGCACCAGCAGGGCCGGCAGCGCCGCCAGCAGCCGATGGGTGACCGCGCCGCGCATCTGATAGGTGCCGATGAGCATCACGGCCGAACCGTCCGGGTCGTTGCCCCAGTTGCGCGTGCCCAGGTCCATCTCCGCCGACATGGCGCGGCCGTCCGGCGTGGTGCAGACCTGCCCGGGGTGGATCACGACCTGCGGCGCGGTCGCGGGGTCGTCGGCGACCGTGTAGTGGCCGGGCCCGCGCACGACCGCCACGTCGCCGGGCCCCACCCGTACGGCCCGGTCCCCGTCCGGGGTGATCCACGCCCGGTCGCGCACCATCGCGACCAGGCACAGCGGCGCCTCGTCCTGGATCCGCACCGACCAGGGCGGGCTGAGCGTCGCCCGCAGCAGGAACGCCCCGCGCGCCCGGGGCCCGTCCAGGAGATCGGCCAGCGCGTCCATGCCGGGAATCGTAGACGCCCGGATATGCGGCCGAGATTCTCGACGATGTCGCCCGGAGCGGTCCGCCGATTGACTGATCACCATGATGTACCTCCTCGCCGCCGCCTCCGCCGCCCTGTCCACGCTCATGACCGCCACGATGGCGGGCACGTTCTTCGGGTTCTCGGTGGGCGTCATGCCGGGACTGAACGCGGTGCCCGCCTCCTCGGCGATCGATGCGATGAACGCGATCAACGTCAAGATCCAGAACCCGGTGTTCCTGGCGGCGTTCGTCCTCGCCCCGGTCGCCGCCGCCGGGGCGGGGGCCTTCCTGCTGGCCACGCCCCACTCCGGCGCGGCCTGGCCGTTCTTCGCCGCGGCCGCGGTCTACGCGGCCGGCGTGATCCTGACGACGGCCGCGGTGAACGTGCCGATGAACGACGCCCTGGCCGCCGCGGCGGCCCACGGCGACCTGGCCGAGACCGCCGCCCGGCTCTGGTCGGACTACTCGTCCCGGTGGACCGCCTGGAACACCTGGCGGGCCGTGGCCGGCGGGGTGAGCCTGCTGCTCATGGGTTACGGCGCCTACCGCTGGGGCCGGGGCTCCTGACCAACCTGATGCATCCCGTTTACGGGTATTTGGACCGAAAGTCCCACGGTTGCGGGACTTCGGGATGACCGCGGTGTGCCGTACGGCTCCTGTGGCAGGGCCGGTGATCGCGGTTTGCTTGACGTGTCAAAGAGAGACGAAAAAGTGGAAAGGGGCCGGTCATGGCCACCATCGAGAGGCGCACCCAGAGGACTCACCTCAACG
>NZ_JBDJAW010000045.1 GCF_039649665.1 Microbispora sp. ZYX-F-249
TGCCGGGTCGTCTGCGCGCCTCCGGCACGACGAAACCCCGAGCGGCCAGGCGAGGGGGTGGCATGAGCCGGCGCCCGCACGAGACCGACCGGAAGAGCCGCGGCGCGATCGCCGTGCACATGATCCCGGTGCCGCGCAGCGTCGTGGTGGCCTACCGGGACGACGGCCCGCTGTCGAAGGCGATGGGGCTGCTCGTCGCCGGGCAGCTCCCGCCGCTGCCGCCCGCGATCGCGGGGGCCTTCGTGACCGCCGTGCTGCTGGTGCTGGGCATCGCCGGGGCCGACGATTTCGCGGTCTTCGCCCCGGCGGTGGCCCTGCTGCTGGCCGGGGCGGGCAGCGCCCACCGGCACGACGGCCGGCTCGACTGGCTGGCGCCCCCGATCCTGCGGCTGACCGAATACGGCTTCATCGCCTCGGCCGGGTTCGCCCGTTCCGTTCCACCGGTGCTCGTCGTCGCGCTGCTCGGCGCGATGGCCTTCCACCACTACGACACCGTCTACCGGGTGCGCCAGCACGTGTATCCGCCGCCGTGGCTGGCGACGGCCGGGCTGGGCTGGGACGGCCGGATGCTCGTCGTCGCCCTCGGCGGCCTGCTCGACGTGATGACCGCCGTGTTCGTGCTGCTCGCGCTCTACCTCTGGGGCCTGTTCGGCTGGGAGAGCCTGACATGCTGGCTCGCCGCCCCCCGCACGCCGGACGAGGCCGTGGAACCGGCACCCGCCGATTAACGTCAGACCAACGGTGGATTACCCAAGCGGGGTGCCGAGCCAACTAACCTTTGGGGTTACTGTCTGACGCTCGACCTCAAGGAGTGCGGGAAATTGCTCGGAATGGTGCTGGCCGCCGGAGCCGGACGTCGCCTGCGGCCGTACACCGACACGCTGCCGAAGGCGCTGGTGCCGGTCGACGGTGAGACCACGATCCTCGACATCGCCCTGCGTAACCTGGCGGCCGTGGACCTCCGCGAGGTCGTGGTGATCGTCGGCTACCAGGCCCAGGCCGTGCGGGAACGGCAGGCCGACCTGGAGCGGCGCCACGGGGTGACGCTGACGCTCGTCCACAACGACAAGGCCGAGGAGTGGAACAACGCCTACTCGCTGTGGTGTGCCCGCGACTACTTCGCGCAGGGCGCGCTGCTGGTGAACGGCGACACCGTCCACCCCGTGTCGGTGGAGCGGACTCTGCTGGCCGCCGAGAACACCTCCGACATCCTGCTCGCCGTGGACGACGTGAAGTCGCTGGCGGACGAGGAGATGAAGGTCACGCTGGAGGACGGCCGGCTGAAGCGGATCACCAAGCTGATGGACCCCGCCGAGGCGTACGGCGAGTACATCGGCGCCACGCTGATCCGGCCGGGCGCGGCCGAGCGGCTGGCCGACGCGTTGAAGGCCACCTTCGAGCGCGACCCGCAGCTCTACTACGAGGACGGCTACCAGGAGATGGTCGAGCGCGGCGAGAAGATCGCCGTCGCGCCGATCGGCAAGGTCGAGTGGGTCGAGGTGGACAACCACGACGACCTCGCGAAGGCCCGTGAGATCGCGTGCCGTTACTGACTTCCGCGGTCTTCTGAGGAGTTCGCATGCCGATTCTGGCAAGGATGCTCCCCGCGCCTCTCACGATGGAGGTGCGGCGGGGCGCGATCGCGCAGCTCGGCACCCTGCTCGCCGACAGCAGGGTGGCCACCTCCGGCCGGGTCGCGGTCGCGGTCGGCGTCGGGCAGGGCGACCGCATCGCGGAGGTCATCGCGCCGTCGCTGGGTGAGGCCAAGGTGCTCCGGGTGGCGGACGGCACCGTGGACGCGGCCGTGTCCCTCGGCGCGGACCTGCGCAAGGGCAACTACGAGGCGGTGGTCGGCGTCGGCGGCGGCCGGACGATCGACGCCACCAAGTACGCCGCGTCGCTCGCCGGCATCCCCATGGTCGCCGTGGCCACCAACCTCTCGCACGACGGCATCTGCTCGCCGGTGGCCTCGCTCGTGTACGAGGGCGGCAAGGGCTCGTTCGGCGTGCCCATGCCGCTGGCGATCATGGTGGACCTCGAGTTCGTCCACGACGCCCCGCCCGCGCTCGTACGATCCGGGATCGGCGACGTGCTCAGCAACCTGTCGGCCATCGAGGACTGGCAGCTCGGCAACAGCGAGCGGGGCGAGCCCATAGACGGGCTGGCGATCTCCATGTCGCGCACGGCCGCCGAGGCCGTGCTCGGCCGGCAGGACACGATCGAGTCGGACGCGTTTCTGACCGTGCTCGCCGAGGCGCTGATCCTCTCGGGGATGTCGATGGTCATCGCGGGGTCAAGCCGTCCGGCGAGTGGTGGCGACCATGAGATCCTTCATGCCGTGGATCAGCTTTTCCCCGGCACTTCCAATCACGGTGAGCTGGCGGGCATCGGCGCGGCGTTCTGCTACTTCCTCCGCGAGGACGCGCACCGGCTCGGCCAGGTGACCGGCTGCCTCAGGCGGCACGGCCTGCCCGTCGCACCCGGCGACGTCGGCCTCACGACCGACCAGTTCACGGCCGCGGTGATGCTGGCCCCCAGCACCCGGCCCGGCCGTTACACCATCCTTGAGCACCTCCGGCTGTCGGAGCACGAGGTCCGGGGGAGAGTTGAGGACTATGTCCGCGCCGTCGGTCGCTGAGCTTCGCGCGGTCGCCCAGCCGCAGACCACCATGGACCGCCGCAGCGGCGAGCACTGGGCGGGCCTGCTGTACATGCGGCGTCTGTCCATCTACGCCACCTGGCTGCTGGCCAAGACCCCCATCTCGCCGAACCAGGTCACCGGCCTGATGATCGTGTGCGGGGTGGCGGCGGGCGCCGTGCTCGCCCTTCCGGGTCTGTGGGCGGCGCTGGGCGCGGCCCTGCTCATCCAGGTCTACCTGCTGCTCGACTGCTCCGACGGGGAGCTGGCCCGGTGGACCGGCCGCACCTCGATCACCGGGGTCTACCTCGACCGGGTCGGGCACTACTTCGCCGAGGCGGCGCTGCTGATCGGGCTGGGCTTCCGTGCCTCCGAGACGCTGCCCGACTGGTACACGGTCATGGGCGTGGCGGCGGCGCTCGGCGCGATCCTGATCAAGTCGGAGACCGACCTGGTCGACGTCGCCCGCGCCCGCTCGGGCCTGGTGGCGACCACCGAGGCGGCGGCGCAGCAGTTCACCTCGCCCCGGCTCGCGCTGGCCCGCAGATTCGCCGCGGCGCTGCGGTTCCACCGGGTGATCCAGGCCGTCGAGCTGTCGCTGATCGTCGTGGCCGCGGCGGTGCTCGACAACTGGTTCTCCGCCACCCGGATCCTCGTGGTCGCCTGCGTCGTCATCGCGGGAGTCCAGCTTCTGCTGCACCTCGTCAGCATCCTCGCGTCCCGGCGGCTGTCATGAGCGCGCCGGTCCCCGCGTGGCATGCCGATCGGTCGTACATTCGCGGTTGGGTAGGGGTTTGGTGGCAGTTCCGATACCCTTGTCCCACGGTAAACCAGGCAGATCCCGGATTGCCCGGCCATACAGACTCGGTGATCATGAAGTCGTGTGTAGTGCGCCCCATGTCGAGGCAGTGACGCGGTGAAAATCTCCTGTGTCATCCTCACCATGGGCAACAGGATCGCCGAGCTCGACCGGGCGGTGGAGTCCGCGCTCACCCAGACCGACGGCGACATCGAGGTGGTCATCGTCGGCAACGGCGCGGACGTGCCGCGGCTGACCGTGCAGCCGCTCCCCGGCTCCGCCGCCACGATCAAGACCGTACGGCTGGAGCGCAACGCGGGCATCCCCGAGGGACGCAACCGCGGCGTGCAGGAGTGCTCCGGCGACATCGTCCTGTTCCTCGACGACGACGGCTGGTACGCCAACGCCAAGGTCGCCGCGCACGTCCGCGAGCGGTTCACGCACGAGCCCGACCTCGCGGTGATCAGCTTCCGGGTGATGGACCCCGAGGGCGGTTCGGTGCAGCGGCGGCACGTGCCGCGGCTGCGGGCCGGCGACCCCGAGCGGTCCTCCCCGGTGACGACCTTCCTCGGCGGCGCCTGCGCCATCAGGAAGTCGGCGTTTCTGCAGGTCGGCGGGTTGCCGGAGAAGTTCTTCTACGCCCACGAGGAGACCGACCTCGCCTGGCGGCTGCTGGGCGAGGGGTACCGGATCGAGTACGACGCCGAGACGGTGATGTACCACCCGCTGGTGCTGCCGTCCCGGCACACGGATTTCTACCGGCTGAACGCCCGCAACCGGGTGTGGCTGGCCCGGCGCAACCTGCCGTGGCCGCTCGCGCTGCTCTACCTGCTCAACTGGGTCGTGCTCACGCTCGTGCGCGAGCGCTCGATGCCCGCGATCAGGGCGTGGTTCCGCGGCTTCTTCGAAGGACTGCGCGAGCCGGCGGGCGAGCGCCGTCCGATGGCCTGGCGCACCGCCTGGCGCATGCTCCGCCTCGGCCGCCCGCCCATCGTCTAGGTGTGCCGGCGCGGACGCCGCCGGCGGCTGCCGGGGCGTGGGCCCGGCGCCGGCGCGGCCGGGCGCGCGTTGCGTGAGTGGCAGGCGGTCGACGCCCTGCGGAAACCATAGTTAACCCCAAATTGTAAGATTTCGGGCGTTTCTTCTGCCTGATCTTCAGGGGTGTGGGCTTGCCCGTTTTCAACCGCGAACGGCTCCGCGTCATCGTCGACTCTCCGGTCTTCCAACGTGCGGTCATCGCCGTCATCGCGCTGAACGGGATCGCGCTCGGGCTGGAGACGTCGAACGAACTGGCCGATCGCCACGGCACGACCTTCCTCGTGATCGACCGGGTCATCCTCGCCGTTTTCGTCGTCGAGATCATCCTGCGGATCGTCGTCCACGGCAAGGCGTTCTTCCGTGACCCGTGGAGCTGGTTCGACCTGGTCATCGTCGGCATGGCCCTCGTGCCGGCCTCGGAGTCGGTGTCGATCCTGAGGCTCTTCCGGTTCCTGCGCGTCCTGCGGCTGATCTCCGTGGTGCCGGGCATGCGGCGGGTGGTCTCGGCGCTGTTCGCCGCGCTCCCGGGGCTGGCCTCGGCGGTGGTCCTTCTGCTGCTGTCGCTCTACACCGCGTCCGTGATCGGCGAGCAGCTCTTCCACGAGGCGGCCCCGCAGTACTTCGGGGATCTCGGGCGGTCGCTGTTCACCATGTTCACGGTTCTCACGGTCGAGAACTGGCCGCAGGTGGCCGAGGACGTGATGGCGAAGGAGCCGCTGGCGTGGATCTTCTTCGCCACGTTCATCGTGATCACGGCGTTCTTCGTGCTCAACCTGCTCATCGGTGTGATCGTCTCCGCGATGGAGGCCGAGGTCAACGCCCAGCGGTGGAAGGAGGACCAGGAGCTGGAACTGGAGCAGCACATCGTGGTCATGAACGAGATCAGGGCGCTGAGCGAGAAGGTCGACCGGCTTGCGGCCGCCCTGCCGATGTCCGCGGACGACCGTTCCGCGCACGCCGACGCCTCCTCGGGGAGGGACCGCTGCACCTGCGGCCATGATCCGTTACACGGCGGCGAGGCGTCCCGGGCCGAGACCGACGACCGGCGCCGGGGCGGGTGAGGGCGCCGCGGGCTCGGCGTCACGCGCGTCCCGGCTCCTCGAAGGTCATCGACACGCGCTCCGCGGTGGCCGTCATCAGGGCCCGCCGGGGCAGGCCGAGCTCGCTCAGCTCCTTGGCGATCGGGTGGTTGCCGAGGCGGATGAGCGCGCCGCCCGGCCGCCAGCGGACGCCCCGGGCGCGGGCCGTCCAGGGGATGCGGCGGGTGACCCCGTCCAGGTGGGCGTAGGCGTCCGGCACGGGAAGCGTCTCCCCGAGCAGCGGCACGGGCGTCGCCGGAACGCCGGGCCTGAGCAGCAGGTCGACGACCATCCGCCCGTCCTTGCGCAGCAGGCACCGCTTGTACGGCGAGCCGAGCCGCAGGTCGACGTCGGCGAGCTCCTTGGGGAAGCCCCAGATGGTCCTTCCGGCCTCCAGCGTGAACGCCTGGTCGACCGGCAGCCAGTGGACGAAGGCGCCCGTGCCCGCCCCGCGCAGGTCCTTCAGCCCGGCCAGCGGTCCGCGGCTCGGCGGGGGGCCCGCGTCGGCGGGCCGTACGAGGAAGGTCACCCCGAACTCGTTGTAGGAGCCCAGGTCGGAGTCGTGATAGCGGACGAACACCAGCGAGCACAGGGCCTTGCCCGGCAGGACCTCGGTGACGTCCATCCTGGAGTACGCGAGGACCGCGCGGGCGGCGTCGGCCCGCACCAGGTAGGCGGCGAGGCACACCGAGGCGTCGCGCACCTCCACCGGCGTCTCGACCCCGCGCCCCTGGACGACATGGCTTGCCATGGTTCCAGTACAGCAAGACCGGCGGCCCGGCGACAGCCGTACGGCGGCAAGGTTGTCCCAGACCTGGTTTCCGGCGGATGTCGAAACCGGGGGCGGCCGTTCGTGTAGAAGGTGAACGGGCCCGCGCCGGGTGGGCCCCGCCGAGGAGGTGTACGAGACGGTGAGGCACTACCTGCTCAGCATCCAGCAGCCCGACGGCGGGACGCCCCCGCCGGAGGTCCTGGAGCCGATCATGCGGGACCTCGCGGCCCTCAACGGGGAGCTGCGGGCCGCGGGCGCGTGGGTCTTCTCCGGAGGGCTGCACGATCCGGCCACGGCCACGGTCGTGCGGGCGCGGGACGGCGAGGAGCTCGTCACCGACGGGCCGTACACCGAGGGCAAGGAGCACGTCGGCGGGCTGACGATCATCAAGGCGCCCGATCTGGACGCGGCGCTGGAGTGGGGCCGCAAGCTCGCCCGCGCGACCACGCTCCCGGTGGAGGTGCGCCCGTTCGCCGGGGTCGTGGAAGGCGATGACGACCTCGCGTAGTGCGGCGTCCCCGGACGTCGAGCGGGTGTTCCGCGAGGAGTACGGCCGCGCCGTCGCGGTCCTGGTCCGCCACTTCGGCGACATCGACGTCGCCGAGGAGGCGGTCCAGGACGCGTTCGCCGAGGCGGTGCGGCGCTGGCCACGCGACGGGATGCCGCCGAGCCCGGCCGGCTGGATCATCACCACCGCCCGCAACCGGATGATCGACCGCCACCGGCGGGAGTCCCTGCGCGAGGACCGGCACGCGCGGGCGGTCCGGCTGCACGCCGCCGAGGACGAACCAGCCGAGGACGGGCCGGACGAGGAGGGGCCGGTGCACGACGACCGGCTCCGCCTCATCTTCACCTGCTGCCATCCGGCGCTCGCCCCCGCCGCCCGGGTCGCGCTGACGCTGCGCCTGCTGGGCGGCCTCACCACGGCCGAGATCGCACGCGCGTTCCTGGTCCCGGAGCCGACCATGGCCCAGCGGCTGGTCCGGGCCAAGGCCAAGATCCGCGACGCCGGCATCCCGTACCGTGTGCCGCGCGAGGCCGACCTGCCGGAGCGGCTCAGGGCCGTGCTCGCCGTCGTGTACCTGATCTTCAACGAGGGGCACACGGCGAGCGCGGGCGACCGGCTGGTCCGCGAGGACCTGTGCGCGGAGGCCGTCCGGCTCGGCCGCCTGCTGGCCGCGCTGCTGCCCGGCGAGCCGGAGGTCATGGGGCTGCTCGCGCTCATGCTGCTCCTCCACGCGCGGCGCGACGCCCGCACCACCCCGTCGGGCGACCTTGTGCCGCTGCCCGATCAGGACCGCGGCCGGTGGGACCGCGCCCTCACCGCCGAGGGCCAGGACATCGTGCGGGCGTGCCTGCGGCGCGGCCGGCCGGGGCCGTACCAGATCCAGGCGGCGATCAACGCCGTCCACGCCGACGCGCCGACGGCGGACGCCACGGACTGGCGGCAGATCCTGAGCCTGTACGACCACCTGCTCGCCCTCGCCCCGAGCCCGGTGGCCGCACTGAACCGCGCGGTCGTGGTGGCCGAGGTCGACGGGCCGGAGGCCGCGCTCGCCCTCGTGGACGCTCTCGACCTGAACGGCTATCACCTGTTCCACGCGGTCCGGGCCGACCTGCTGCGGCGGCTCGGCCGGGCCGAGGAGGCCGCCCGGGCGTACGAGGCCGCGATCGCCCGCACCCGGAACGCCTCCGAGCGGGCCTTCCTGGACCGCCGCCTGCGTCAGGTCCGGGAGCGGTTGAGATAGAGCAGGACGGCCAGCACGCGGCGGTGGTCCTCCTCCGAGCCGGGCAGGCCGAGCTTGGCGAGGATCGAGCTGACGTGGGTCTCCACCGTCCGGTCGGTCAGGTAGAGCCGCCGGGCGATGCCGACGTTCGTACGGCCCTCGGCCATCAGCGCGAGCACCTCGCGCTCACGGGCGCTGAGCGACGCCAGCGGGTCGGCGGCCCGGCGTACGCCGATGAGGCGCGAGACGACCTCGGGGTCGAGGGCGGAGCCGCCGGCCGCCACCCGGCGCAGCGTGTCGAGGAAGTCGTCCACGTCGAAGACGCGGTCCTTGAGCAGGTAGCCGAACCCGCCGCGGGACACCAAATCGACCGAGTGCCGGGTCTCGACGTGCTGGGAGAGCAGGACGATGCCGAGGCCGGGGTGGGCGTCGCGGATCCGCCGGGCCGCCCGTGCGCCGTCGTCGGTGTGGTCGGGCGGCATCCGGATGTCGGCGATGACCAGGTCGGGCTCGGCGGCGTCGACGGCGGCGACCAGCCCGGGAGCGTCCTGGGCCTTGGCCACCACCTCGTGCCCGGCGCCGGCGAGCAGCCGGGCCAGACCCTCCCGGAACAGGGCGGAGTCCTCCCCGATCACGACGCGCACGGCAGCACCGCCTCCACCGTCGTCCCGCCGCCCTGCGGGCTCGACAGCCGCAGCGCGCCGCCCGCCGCCCGGACCCGGTCGGCCAGGCCCGCCAGCCCGGCGCCCGGCCGCATCAGCGCGCCGCCCCGCCCGTCGTCGCTGATCCGTACGGTGACGTGGTCGCCGGCCCGGCTGACGCGCACGCCGATGGCGGCGGGGCCGGCGTGCTTGACCGCGTTCGTCATCGCCTCGCTCGCCACGTAGTAGGCGGTCATCGCCACGTCGTCCGGCAGGTCGCCGGCGGACACGTCGAGCGCCACGGGCACCGGGACCTTGCCCGCCAGCATGACCAGCGCGTTGCCGAGACCGTCGTCGAGGCTGCTCGGGCGCAGGCCGTGCGCGATCTGCCGCAGCTCGGTGACCGCGACGGCCAGCTCGGCCACCCACTCGTCCAGCAGGGCGTCGACGTCGGCCGTGCCGTCGCCGAGGTGGCGCTGGGCGAGCCGGATCGCCATGCCGAGGGACACCAGGCGCTGCTGGGCGCCGTCGTGCAGGTCGCGTTCGAGCCGCCGCCGCTCCTCGTAACCGGCGTGCAGCAGCCGGGTCCGGCTGGCCTCGGCCTCCTCGAGCGCCCGGCTCACCTCGATCCGCAGCCGGACGACCTCGATGAGCAGGGCGCTCGCGCCGGCCGCCTCGCGCAGCAGCTCGCGGCTCCCGGTCCGGCCGCGTACGATCGCGCCGATCTCGTGTCCCCCGAGCCGTACGGGTGTCACGGGGGAGTCGCCGGGATCGACGGGGGCGCCGGCCGCGTCGACCAGACCGGTGGCGCCGGGGATCCGGTAGCCGACGCGCAGCGCCCGGTCGCGCAGCGCCTCGCGCAGCGCCGCCTCCAGCTCCTCCGGCCTGGCCTGCCCGGCGTGCATGCGGTCGCGCAGCCGCGCGACGGCGGTCAGCACGGCCTGCCGGGCCGGGTAGAGCCGCCGGTCCACCCGGCGCTGGAGCCGGACGCGCAGCGGAGACAGCGCCGCGGCGCAGACGGCGGTGGCGGCGGCCGCCGCGACGGGTGAGCCGCGCCCCGCGCCGAGGCCGGCGAGGAACGAGGCGGCCGTGTAGAAACCCAGCAGGATCGTGGTGACCAGGCCGTAGGTGACGGCGGCGCTGATCGCCCGGTCGACGTCGTAGAGGTCGTGGCGCAGCATCGCGATGGCGGACGCCGCCGGGATCGCCACGGCCGTCGCGGAAAGGCCGAGCACCGCCAGGTCGGGGCTGCCGAGGAAAAGGTAACCGACCCAGCACAGCAGCAGCGTGAGCGGCAGGAAGACGGCGCCGAGGGCGAACCACTTGACCCGTGCCCGGCTCACCTCGTCGTCCGCGCGGCGGTAGCGGATGACCATCGCCGCCGCCGACGTGATCAGCAGCCCGAGGAAGACCGGCAGCAGCGCCACACCTGCGATCTCCAGCATCGGCAGGTACGCCCGCGGAGGCCGCAGCAGGTGCGGCGTGCCCTCGAACGGCGGCGGATACGCATCGGGGACGCACGCCGCGATCAGCATGAACAGCACGGGCACGACCAGCAGCCCGGCGACGGCCCAGCGCCAGCGCCGTCCCGGCAGTTTGCCGTCGGGGAAGACGAGCATGAGCAGCGCCGCCGGCACGTACAGGAACATCCAATTGCCCTGCGACAGCGCCGCGTAGACCTCGGTGAACAGCCCCCGCCGCATCGCCAGGTCCGCGTACGACTCACCGGCCGCGACATACACGGGCGCCGCGCCGGCCAGCACCAGCAGCAGGCCCACCACGCTGTGCGGACGCCGGGTGGCGACCAGCACGCCGAGCACGACGGAGGGCAGGGCGAGCGCGATGCCGATCGCGAACGCCATGCCGTCCAGCACCACCGTCCCGCCGCCCGCGACGGCCGGCGCCACCGGGGCGGCCATCAGCGCGCACACCAGCGTCGCGGCGGCGTACGTGAGCAGACGGGGGAGTGCCACGAGCACACCGTAGGCCGCGCGGCGGCCGGGGTGAATACGTGCCAGCACGGAGATCGGACCAGCGCCGGCCCGGATCCGCCGGCGGGGCCGGCGCGCCCACACTGCGAGACATCCGCATCCGGTCCCGCAGCTCGGGAGGCACAGTGAAACGCTCCGTTCCCCTCATCATCGGCCTGGTCCTGGCCGCTCTGTTCGGTCTCGGCGACGTGATCTCGGTGCCGCTGGGCGACGGCGAGCACCCGCCGTTCGCGGTGGCTCTCGCCGACGGCGTGCTCGGCCTGATCACCGTGGTCGGCGTCGTGCCGGCCTGGCGCGGCAGCCGCGCCGGGGTGGTGGCCGTGATCGTCACCCGGCTGCTGTCGGCGCTCAGCGCCGTGCCGGCGTTCTTCGCCGATGGAGTCCCGGCGCCGGCCATCGCGGTGGCCGCGGTCGGCATCGCGCTGACGCTCGCCTGCGTCGCGTTCCTCGCCCCGGCGCTGCGCTCCCGCGCATGACCCCCCACCTGCTCGACCGAGGAGAACCCGCGGAGACGGCTCCGTCGCGCACTCGTCATCTGCCGCTCGCCCTGGCGCTGTTCACCGCGCCGTGGGGCTTCGTCGCCGCCAACGGCGCCTACGCCTGGGCCACCCGCGCCGGAGGGGACGACAGCACCGGGGCGAACACGCTCGCCCTCGTGGCGGCCCACCCCGGCCTGTATCGCCTCAGTACGGTCGCCGCCATGCTGGGGAGCCTGCTCATGGTCCCGGCCATGCTCGGCGCGAGGCGCCTCATCGGCGACCGGAGCCGCAGGCTCGGGGCACTCGGCGCGACCCTCGTGGCGGCCGGGTACATGTGCTACTTCGCGGTCGCCTTCGCGGGGATCACCGACATCGTCATGGCGGAAGGCGGTGGCCGTGCCGCCGATTACGCGGCGGTCATCGACGGCACCCAGAGCGAGCCGATCGGCATCTGGGTGTTCCTGCTCTTCGCGCTCGGCAACCTCGTCGGCACGCTGCTGCTCGGGCTGGCCCTGCTACGCGCCCGTGTCGTGCCGCTGTGGGCCGCCGCCGGGGTCATCGCGTGGCCGCCGCTGCACGTTATCGGGCTCGTGGCCGGCACCGAGTGGTTCGAGGTCGCGGGCGCGATCACCCAGGCCGCCGGCCTCGCGGTCACGGGTGCGCGCCTGCTGTCCGCGTCCGGCCGGCCCTGAGCGGGGGTCAGGCCGGGACCGTACGGCCGGGGCTCAGGGCCGGCACCGTGTCCGCGGCCTGGGCCCACCGCTCCAGCAGAGCGACGAACGCGCCGGCCACGGCGGGCCAGTGA
The DNA here is from genome assembly GCF_039649665.1 of Microbispora sp. ZYX-F-249. Classification (NCBI taxonomy): domain Bacteria; kingdom Bacillati; phylum Actinomycetota; class Actinomycetes; order Streptosporangiales; family Streptosporangiaceae; genus Microbispora; species Microbispora maris. The sequence continues at coordinate 11,970 of NZ_JBDJAW010000045.1, forward strand.
TGGTGGTTCAGCGCCTCGACGTAGCCCCGGGCGCCCATCGCGGCCCGCCGTTCGGCGTCCTCGCGCAGGCGGAGCACGGACTGCACGACGGCGCCGGCCACCGCGCCGACGTCGCCGAACGGGACGATCGTCCCGCAGTCGACCCGCCCGACCAGGGACGCCGCCCTCGGCAGCGGGGTCGTGACGACGGGGATGCCGCGGGCCATGTACTCGACGACCTTCGTGGGCGTCGACTCACGGTAGTTCGGCACGTCGTGCAGCAGGGACAGCCCGGCAAGGGCGCCCTCGGCCATCCGCAGCGCGTGGTTGTTGGGGACGTATCCGAACCAGTCGAGCAGCCCCGCCCGCTGCGCGTCGCGCAGCATGGGACGCACCGCCGCGTCCGCCGGTCCGATCAGGTCCAGGCGGATGCCGTGGGGCCGGAGCCGCCGGGCGATCTCCACCATCTCGGCCGCGCCGCGCGCCAGGGAGATCTGCCCCACGTAGACGACCCGGGAGTCCCCCGGCGGCGCGGGCGGCGCCGGCGGCACGTACGTGTGGTTGGGCACCACGGGGTGCGGGCCGGGGAAGCGCTCGCGGTAGGACTCCTCGGCGAGGATCAGGTGGAGACGCCGCTCGGCACGGCCCTCGACCGCGCGGATCAGGGGCGGCAGGACGGTCCGCAACGGCCCCGGCAGGTACGCCTTCGCCCGCAGCGCGCCGATCGTGTCCTCGTGGACGTCCCAGACCGTGGGCGGCCGTCTGCGCGGCAGCGCGAGCAGCAGCTCGATGTCGTGCACGAGCAGCAGGTCGGCGTCCCGCACGGCCCTGCGCAGGGCGGAGGCGGCGGCCCGCAGCGCCTTTCCGCGGTGCAGGCCGACCGCCCTCGGCACGTCGACGGCCCGGATGCCCGGCCGCGGCGTCACGTTGCAGTGCGTGAAGGGCGCGACGAAGGTCACCTCGTGCCCGGCGTCGAGCAGCGCCCCGATCTGCCGGTGGGTGATCCGCGCGTCCTCCGGGTGATGGACTGTCGTGCCGACGCATACCCTCATGAGGGGAGGCTGACCGTGCCGTCCGAAATGACCGGATGCGCCAGGTGAATGCCTCCCGAAATGAGGCTTAACTTCCGGTGCTCACCGGCTTCGGCGCCTGTCCGCTCGGCCGCCGGTACAGCCATGTCAGCCGGGGTTCGAGCAGCCACTTGAACGCCGCACGGGTCACCGGCAGGCACAGCACGATGGCCAGGGCGAAGCCCGAGGCCGCGATGGCCGCCACCCCGAGCGGGCCGTACAGCCAGGGGAAGCTGACCCAGCCCATCTCCTTGGCGATCATCACCGGCACGCCGTGCAGCAGGTAGCAGTAGAGCGTGCGGGTGCCGAGGTCGGTGAACCACGTCTGGCGCCGGGGGATGAGCGACATCACGGCCGCCGACATTGCCAGCGCGGCGACCAGCAGGCCGGTGCGCAGCAGCATGCCCTTCCACCAGACCAGGTGGAGGTCCTTGTAGCTGTCCTTGTAGTAGATCGGGCCGAGCTTGACCGAGTAGTTCTTCACCAGGAAGATCGCCACGCCCGCGGCGCCCAGCAGCACGACCACCGACAGCATCATCACCCAGCGCTGCTTGAGGAAGTCGAAGACCTCCGGCTTGAGCACGAGGCCGAGGACGAAGAACGGCAGCAGCCCGAAGAACCGGTCCATGCTGAAATCGCCGGACAGCTCGGAGAACCCGGCGAACAGGTACACGGCGACCGAGATGAGGAACGGATGTTTCATCCGCTTCCACACAGGCGTGGAAAGCCGCCAGAACAGCAGCGCGAGCAGATACCAGTTCAACCACGCCGGATCCATGATGGTGAGGCTGAACTTGTGCCCGAAGGCGGTGCGCAGCAGGGCGTACCCCACCTCGACGATCACGTACGGCACCAGGAACGTGTCGACCAGCTTGTTGGTCTTCGCGTTCGAGTTCCAGAAGTTCCTGGACAGGTAACCGCTGATGATGACGAACAGCGGCATGTGGAAGACGTAGATGAACAGGTACGTCGCCCGCGCGGAGTCGGCCGCGAGCGTCGGGACCAGCGCGTGCCCGATCGGCACCAGGGCGATGCCGACGAACTTCACGTTGTCCAGGTAGGGATCGCGCGGCTTCTTGGCCCGGGGCGCGGGCTCCTGCTCGGGCTCGTTGTCCAGTCCGTCGTTCCGTCCCTCGCCGCGGGCGAAGGCGTCGTCCGGGCGGAGGGGCACCTCGGCCCAGGCGGGCAGCGGGGCGCGCAGCGGCCTGCCGAGCGGGCCGGTCTGGCGGGGGTCGCCCGGGCCGCCGGTGTCGTCCTGCGAGGAGCGCCGCCAGGGGTCGAACCGGGCGGGGTCGGCCTCCTGGCCGGGCCACGCGGGAGCGGGCGCCTCCGGCGCGGACGCGGAGCCGAAGGCCGCGTTCGGAGCGGCCCCGGGGAAGGCGTCCGGGAAGTCCCGCCCGCCGCTCCGGCCGCGGGTGGTCTCGGGGAACGGCGGCGCGGCGCCGAAGGGGTCGTCCGGTGGGAAGGCCGGGCCGACGCCGGACGGTGGAGTGTCGAGGAAGGGGTTCGCGGTCCTGCCCGCGGCGGCGGCCGGCTGCTGGGGGAATCCCGGAGGCTCGGGGAAGCTCGATGGAGGCTCGGGGAATCCCGGAGGCTCGGGGAACGGCGGCGCGGCGCCGAAGGCCGGCGCCGGGAAGGCCGGGGAGTCGCCGAACGGCGGCGTGGGGGCGTCGGAGCCACCCCGCAGGCCCGAGCCGTCCCGCTGGCCGAAGCCGGGCTCGGTGCCGGCGCCGTCCGGGTGGCCGAGGCCGGACGACCGCCGGCCGCCGCCGGGGAAGGCGTCCGACAGGTTGCGTGGACCATGCTCGGGGAACGCCTGCGGCCGGGCGGGGCCGTCGGAGGCGGCCGCCACACGCGGGACGCCCGGACGCTCCTGGCCCCGGCCGAAGTAGTCGAAGCCCTCGGCCTGCGGGGCGGACGCGGGCGGCATACCCAGGCGGGAGGCGCCCGGCTTGCGTGGCTTCCGTACGGGCAGGGGCTGCTTCTCGTACGGCGTGTCCTGCGACGCGGCACCGGCCGGCGCGGAACCGGTGGGTGCGGAGCCGGTGGGCGAGGCGCTCTTCGGAATGGAGCTGTGCGGGATGCCGCCGGGGCCTTCCGCGCCGCGCGGTTTGCGGGTGGGCAGGGGCTGCTTCTCGTATGGCTTGTCGTAGGAAGCGGTGCCGCCGCGCGCTTCGGCGGCCGGCCCTGCCGCGCTCCCCGGAGCACTCTCGTCGCTTTCGTGGCGTCCGTGCGCGGGTGCGGCCGTGCTCTCGTCGACGGGGGCGGACAGGACGCTCTCGTGGCGCCCGTGCTCGGGCCGCTCGCCGGCCGGGCCACCCGCGCCCTGCTCCCCCTCGGGATCGCCCGCGGGCTTCGGCTCTCGCCGCGGCAGGCCGCCGTCCGGAGCCGGCCAGTCTCCGGTGATCCGGCCTATCACTCCGGTGGGAGCCTCTTCGGCATCGGGGTCGTTGCCTTGCGGGGATCCGGGAACCGGGGGGTGATGGCGGGTGTCACTCACGGGAGAAACGCTCAGCTATCTGTTGGAGGCTCGGGGGGAACGGCCACGCCTGGCGTAGCGTCGCCGTGTCCTTTCGGACACTAGCGAAGGCGCCCCGGCGCATCAGCCCGAACGGGCGAACAGGGCGCGTTCGCCAGGTGTTCACCCTAACGTTCTTGAGGACTGATGTCGCCTCTGGGGCCGAACGTAACGGATGTGACGTTGTCGTGGTCCTCCGTCAGAGCACCGGTGACAGAACGGGCCGGGGCTCCTCCGTCCACGTGGACGGCCTGGAGTCCCGGCCCGGTGGTGACGCGGGTCAGCTCGCGCAGGGGTTGGTGTCGGAGGTGACGACGTTGTCGCCCAGGTTGATGGGGGAGCGGACGCCCTTCCAGTCGGCGCCGACGACGAGCTGGATGATCGGCCCGCGCACCTTGCCCTTGGGCGCGTCCGGCGGAGGCGAGGACGGCGTGAAAGGCCAGGCCGGGCCGCTCGCCGCCTTGCCGGTCTCCGGGCTGACGGGGTTGACCAGCTTGCCGACCAGGATCTTCGAGTAGTTCCAGCCCTGACCGGTGTAGCGGACCATCGTCTTCGGCTGGTCGGTGCCGTCGGGCTTCCTCGCGTCGCCGACGCCGACGACGTTGAAGCCGAGCCCGGCGAGCTCCTCGGCGACCTCCTTGGCCAGGCCGTCCCTGTTGGTGCCGTTGAACACCTGCACCTTGACCTGCTGCGGCTTGGTGACCACCGGCCCAGAGGGCGAGGCGGCCGGGCTCGCGGACGCGGTGGGAGCCACCTCGGTGTCGTTCGCGATGGCCCTGAAGAGGTTGCCGGCGGCCGGCTGCTTCCACTGGACGCGGTTCTTGTCGGCGGCGTACGGCTCCCACGGCACGGTGGTGGCCTTGAAGCCCTTCGCCGACAGCTTCGACGCGCTCTGCGCGATCTTGATGAGCTCCTCGGTGTTGAGCGCGTCGTCCATGGTGACGGACTTCGCCGCCGCGGCGATGAAGTTCTGCAGCTTGCCGACGTCGGTGAGCAGGGCGCTGCTGGTCGCCTTCTTCACGACCTGGGAGATGAAGACCTGCTGGCGCTTGATGCGGGAGATGTCGCTGCCGTCGCCGAGACCGTAGCGCAGCCGCACGTAGCCCAGCGCGGCCTCGCCCCGCACGGTCTGTTTGCCGGCGGGGAGCGTCAGCTTCGACTTCTTGTCGTTGACGGCCTGCGGCAGGCAGATCTCGATGCCGCCGAGGGCGTTGACGATGTTCTTGAAGCCGGTGAAGTCGACCTTCACGTAGTGGTGGACGCGGATCCCGGTGAGGCTCTCGATGGTCCGCCGCGTGCAGATCATCCCGCCGTCGGAGAACGCGGAGTTGATCATGCCGAGGTGTGCCGGGATGAGCGTCCTGCTGTGGGAGTAACAGGCCGGGATCATCACCATCGAGTCGCGGGGGAAGCTGAGCAGCGTCGCCGCGTCACGGTTGGGCGACACGTGCAGCAGCATGATCGTGTCGGTGCGCTCGCCGTCGTTGACCAGGTGCTGGCCGTACTTCTTGTTGTCTCCCGCCCGGGTGTCCGAGCCCACGAGCAGCACGTTGATCGCGCCGGTCTCGTTGACCGGGCGGTTCTTGTCGAGGTCGTCGGTGGACGCGCCTCTGTTGATCAGGCCGATGGTGCTCCGGTAGACCTTGTAGGCCGTCAGCGTGCCGATGACCATGACACACGTGAGCACCACGCTGATCCAGCCGCCGATCCCGAGGCCGGAACGGCCGCCGGCGCCTCCGCCGCGCCGACGCGGCGGCGGCCCGCCGTCCGGGGGGAAGTCGCCGCCGCCGTGCGCGCGGCTCGGGCCGGTGGGGGCGTGGGCCGTCTCCTCACCGCCGCGCCTGCGGCTCGGGACGGTGGCGGGGGCGTGGCCGGTCTCCTCGTCGCCGCCGCGCCTGCGGCCGCGCCGCCGCGGCGGCTCCTCCTCGTCGTAGGAAGGGTCGTAGGAGGGCTCGGGCGGGAGGCCCGGCTCGGCGCGCCGCCCGCCGCGGCGCCGTCCCCCGTCGTAGGCCTCGGGCGGGTGGTCGTCCCGGGGTGGTCGCTGCCCGCCACGTCTGCCCGGCATCTCCGCGTAGCCCGCGGGGGCGGTGGCCACCGGCATGTCGGCGTATCCGGCGGGCGCGGGAGCCGCTCTGCGGCCGTGCGGGGGCTCGAAGGCCCCGCCGTACGCGGCGTCCTCCGGGGGACCCCACACCCTCTGGTCGGACGGGGGCGGCGGAGGGCTGGTGCGCGCGGAGACGCGCCTGCGCTCGCTCACCGCACGCCTGCCCGGGAAGCGGTGGCCCGGCCACATGACAGGCCAGCCGGGCGACATGGTGTGGCAACCGGACGAGTGGGCGAGAGGCCGGAAGGATTACTGGTTCGCTCGCACACTTGTCCTCCTTGCCTGGCGATCACAGGTCGCGCTCCGAGGGTAGGTCACGGGAGCGTCTGCGGGCGCCGCGATTGGGAGGATCCGGGCCACGATCATGCCGTGTCACGTCCCCCTGATCCAGGGGCAGAGCATACTAAACACCGACATTTTGGGTATGGGAATGAGTTTGCCTTTACCTGGTTTTGATGATGCGCGCGTCGTTTGACCAGGTCAAGGGGTTCGTGCCCGTCTGCCGGGCCCTCGTACGGACAGGGCTGCGGCCAGGCAGGCGAGCGGCACCGCGGGCAGCACGTAGCGGTAGTCGAACTGGGCCGTGGCGGCCGGAACGAGCAGCAGCGCCCATGCCGTCGCCCAGGCGATGCCCCAATTCGCAGGGGCACGGTTCGAGGAGGCGTGGTTCTGGGGCACCAGTCGCGTCCACGCTGCCCCGGTTTCGCCCGCCGCCCCGGTGGTGCGCCTCGCCGGGGCGCGGCGGGCCGGCCCGGCCCGGACGGCCCAGGCGGCCGGCGGGACCAGGAGGATCACCAGCAGCGCCGTCCCCGGCAGCCACGCGACGTCCTGGTAGGCCCGCATCAGGCCCGCGAACGGCTCGGCGATGCGCACCGTGATCGGCCCGCCCTCGTAACGCTGCGCGAACTCCTTGCCCACCACGGCGGGGTGTCGTCCGGGCGGCGGCGGGACGGTCGCCGGGAACTCGTAGTACCCGTACGTCGCGGCGTCGGGGTAGACGGGCCGGCCCGGCGTGAACGACCTGCCGAGCTCGGTCAGCGTCGTGCGGACGAACGCGAGCGGCTGGCTGCGGATCGCGAGCGAGGCGAACCTTCCGGCCAGGGTGTCGGTCTCCTTGGTGAACGTGATGCCGGGCAGCCGGACCAGGGGGGACTGCGCGTTCCAGATGTACTCCTGGGACGCCGGCCGGGCCGCGGGAGGCCGCGGGTCGCACAGCACGGCGAGGTCGGGCGGCGGCTTCATCACCGAGCAGTCGGCGAACGACATCGTCCGCGCGTAGAGGAAGACGCCGTTCGAGCCGACCAGCCCGACGCGCTCGTAGGTCGCGTAGAACCACCCCGCGTAGCCCGCGACCGGCAGGAGCGCGGCCACCAGGAAGGGCACGGTGAGCCGGGCCACCGCCCTGCCTGGGCGCACCGACCCACTCTCCCCGCCTGGCCCGCTCTCCCCGGCCGCACGGCGCACGCCGTACGCGAGCAGGAAGAGCGCGAAGACGGCGACGAGCGGGAGCCCGACGGTCCTGGTCAGCGTGGCGGCGGCCAGCACGAGGCCGAGCGCGGCGGCCGAGCGAGGCGTCAGCGGGCGGCGCATCGCCAGGCACACCGCCCCCACGAGCAGGAAGGTGAACAACGAGTCGGAGACGAGCAGGTGCTCCAGCTCGATCTGGTACGCGTCGAGCAGCACCGGGACGCAGGCCAGGACGGCGGCCCACGGGGGACCGCCACGCCGCAGGACGGTCACGTAGAGCATCACGCCGACGAGCAACCCCAGCACGTGCTGGACGGTCACGACCAGGGCGAAGCTGTGGAACGCCTCCAGCAGCCTCAGGAACATCGAGTAGCCCGCCGGGCGGACGAGGTCCGGCCTCGGCCGCATGGCGGTCACCACGTAGGTGTAGGAGTCGGGGAACCACAGCGCGGGCCGGTAACCGATCACGGTCACCAGCCGCAGGAGCGCCCCGAGCCCGAGGACCACGAGAAACCACCGGTGCCGGCGCGCCCACCCGGGGAGGTCCTCACGCGCCCACGCCACCGGGTGCATCGGGTCGCGGGGCGTCAGACGCCCACGCACCCAACTCTCAAACCGGCCGCCTCCGGCCCGCGCGGCACCGCGCCACCCGACCCCGCGCCACCCGACCCCGCGCCACCCGACCCCGCGCCACCCGACCCCGCGCCCCCCGGCTCCTGTCCGCCCGGTTCCGACGTGCTCGGCTCGATGCCGCCCCATTCCGGCCCGTCCGTCCGTGGGCCGTCCGTCTGTGGGCCGTCCGTTCGGGAGCGGCGTGGGCGGACCAGTGGGCGGACCAGCGGACGACGACTCGCCGGGCCGGACGGGTCCGGAACGTTCGCGGGGGTGCCCGTCGTCCCCCTCCGGCCAGGGCGCCGAGCCCCGGCTGTCCGACACCCTCATGCGCCCCCCTGCCTGCCTCCCGGCGTACGCTACCGGCTTCCCGCGACCCCTGTGCGGGGCCGGGACGCGCCTGTGGACAACGGCGACGCGCGGGTGGCCGGGACACGACGCTGAAGAAGGCGCGGCTCCGGGGCAGGCCGCTAGTCTCGGGGGCATCCCGGTGAACACGTCAGGCCACGCGCGTGGCCGCACACGGCTGCCATCGCAGCGGAAGGCGGCGGGCAGGCTGCTCGCGGCCGTCTCCGTCGTGCCCGCGCTCGCGCTGAGCGGGTGGCTGATCGCCGGGCTCCCGCTGCTGCTGCTCGGGCGGTTCCTGCCGCTGCCCATGGCGCTGCTCGGCGGCGCCGCCGCCCTCCTGCTGTGCGCGTACGGCCTGCGCCGCCTGCCCGAGACCGCGCCGCCGCCCCGCCGGGCGACGGCGGCGACCCTCGCCGTCGCGCTCGGATCGGGGGTGTTCAACGGGCTCCTGCACGGGGAGCAGCTGATCGTCCGGCGTGACCCGTCGACCTACGCGCAGTACGCCGTCTGGCTCGCCCGGCACGGGTCGCTGCCGATTCCCACGGGCGACTTCGGCGGCCCCGACCTCGCACTGCGCTTCGACAGCATGGGGTTCTACGCGGTCGACGGCGGGATCGGCCCGCAGTTCATGGCCGGGGCGCCGATGATCCACGCGATCGGCCACTGGCTGGGCGGCGTCCCCGGACTGCTGCTCGTGCCGCCCGTGCTGGGCGCGCTCGCGGTGCTGACCGTCGCCGGGACCGCCGCGCGGCTCGCGGGCGGGCGCTGGGCGCCCCTGGCCGCCCTCGTGTTCGCGGTCAGCCTGCCGATCCTCTACACGTCGCGGACGACGTTCAGCGAGATCCCCTCGCTCATCCTGCTGTTCGGCGGGATGAACCTGCTGCTCGACGCGCGCGCCCGGCTCCGGGCCGCGCCGCCCGGCGCGGGCCTTCCGTCCGCCGCGCTCGCGGGGTTGTCGTTCGGGCTGGCGCTGCTGGTGCGCATCGACGGCCTGCGCGATGTGCTGCCCGTGCTCGTCCTGGCCGGGGCGCTCGTCGCGCTGCGGCGGACACCCCGCGCGAGGCCCCTGCCCGAGGCCCGGCTGGGCGCGCCCCTGCTGACCGGTCTGCTCGTGGGCGGTGTGTGGGGGTTCACCGGCGCTTACGCCCTCGCCCGGCCCTATCTGGAGTACCTGTCGGGCTCGCTCATTCCCCTGCTCGCGATCTGCGCCGTCGTCGTGGTGCTCACGGTCGCCGGGGCGGCGCTCGCGCCCCGGATCGCCGCCCGCGCCCGCCGCCTGCCGCGGGCGGAGTGGCTGCCGAACGCCGCCGCGGCCCTGGTCGTGCTGGTCATGGCGGGCTTCGCCGTACGGCCTCTGGTGCAGACGGTGCGGCGTGACGCGGTCACGCCCGAGGACATCCTCACGGCCGACTTCATCGAGAAGACGCAGATCGCGGGTGGCCTGGCGCCCGACAGGTCCCGGCTGTACTACGAGCACTCGCTCGACTGGCTCTTCTGGTACGTCGGGATCCCCGCCGTCGTGCTGGCGACCGTGGCGGCGGCCGTGCTCGCGCGCCGCCTCATGAAGGGGGAGGAGTTCGGCTGGCTGCTGCCGCTGGCGGTGATCGGATGGACGACGGTGACGACGCTCTGGCGTCCGGCGATCACCCCCGACCACCCCTTCGCCTCCCGCAGGCTGGTGCCGATCGTCATCCCCGGCCTGGTGCTGCTCGCCGTCTGGGGGCTGCGGTGGCTTTCGCGGCGGCTCGCGCGTACGCGCCGGTTCGCCGCCCGTCCGGGCCGTACGCGGGCGGCCGTCGCGGCCGGGGCGTTGCTGCTGGCGGTCCCGCCCGCGATCACCTCGATCGGCACCGCGTTCTCACCGGTCAATCAGGGGGAGGCCGCCGCGGTCGCGGGCCTGTGCCGGGCGATCCCGGCGAACGCCTCCGTGCTCGTCGCCGAGCGCGTCACGGGCGACCGCCTGACGCAGGTGCTGCGCGGCCAGTGCGGGCTGCCGACGGCCCGCGTGGTCTATCCCCCGGGATCCGACGTGCCGCGCCGGGCCGACGTCCTGCGCCTGGTCGAGGCCGTCCGGCGCACCGGCCGCAGGCCCGTGCTGCTCGCCGCCGAGCCCGAGCAGCTCATGGCGTACGGCCCGGCCACCCGGGTGATGAGCCTGCACACCCGGCAGGACGAACGCTCGCTGGTGGACCCGCCCAACGGCACCTGGTCGCTCAACATCGACGTCTGGATGACCGTTCCAACCGACTAGCTCTAGGGTTCGGCGTGTGGATTCCGCTGATATGGAGGAATTGTCCTTCGGTGACGATCGTCGTGAGCCGGAATCCAGGACGGGCCTTCTCCGGAGGCCGCTGGTCGTCGCCGGACTGGTGGTCGCACTCCTCGCCGGGCTCGGGCTCGCAGGGTGGCGGTTCTCCGGGCAGTCCCGCCGGCCGCTGCCCCCGCCCGCGCAGTCACCGCCGCGGTCGGGGTTCTTCTCGGTCTACCTGTGTCCGAACTCGCCGCATGACCTTCCGGCCTGTCATGACGGGGCGGCGACGGAAGAGGACAGACGCGGGATCGAGGCCGCGCTCAAGGCGATGCCGGAGGTCCGCATCTTCCGCTTCCGGACCCGCGAGCAGGGGTGGGAGGACTTCCAGGAATGGGTCGCGCCCGGGGAGGGCTCCGGGACCGAGAGCGTCTACGAGCCCGCCGACGTGCCGGAGGCCTACCACGGCGCGCTCGGCCCGGGGGACTGGCAAGGGGTCAAGCGCCGCCTGGAGGGCTTGCCCGGTGTCTCGGACGTCATCGTCTTCGGGGACACCGCATGGCGCGGCAGGGCCGACATCGCGATCCAGTTCTGTCCGGACAGAGGCGACGGCGCCTTCGAGCGATGCGAGAGGACTCCGAGGGCCTCCGAACGGGAGAGGGCGGCCGTACTCGACCGGATCGAGGACCTCGACGGGGTGGAGGCCGTCTACTTCGAGGATCTCGCCCACGCGCTGCGGGACAGGCGGCGCATGCTGTGGGAGGGGACGGAGATCGACCCGCTCGTCGTGCCCGAGGGCTTCTGGCTCAGGCTCGACAGGCCGGGCAGGCTGAGCGAGATGAGAGAGATCTTCGGACGGATGCCGGGCGTCGCCGCCGTGCTCGAGGTGTCCGCGCCGCCGCAGTGGCGGTTCGCGGTGACTCCCGGAGCCGGAAGATGACGGCGGTCTCCGGAGAGCGTACGCGGTGGACAAGGCCGCTCGCGGTCGTGGCGGCGGTGCTTCTGGTGGCGTCCTGCGCCACCGCCGGGCCGCCGGCGCGGCCTCGGCCCGTCGCGCCGCCGTCGCCGTCCGGTTCCGCCACGCCGTGGCCGCCGCCGGACGATCCGTGGCCGGGCACGAGCGCGCTCACACCCCTGCCGCCGCCGGATGGTCCGTGGCCGGAGACGGGGGAGCTGTCCGTGTTCTTCTGCGCGCGCTCCAGTGTCTTCGACGCCTGTGCCGAGCGCGGGGCCGCCACTTCGCGCGAGATCCGGAGGGTACGCGCGCTGCTCGCGGCGTCGCCGGAGGTCAAAAAGGTCCGGTTCATATCGCAGGCGGAGGAGTTGCGGCGCGAGCGGAAGATGTCCCGGGACAGGCCCGACATACTGGAGACGCTCGAATTGGAGGACATGGCGGCGTCCTACTGGGTCCGGGTCGGTTCGGGGGACTGGCCCGCACTGATCCGCCGCCTGTCGGCGTCACCGGGGGTCTCCACCGCCTTCGCCTTCCGCGACGACTTCTGGCCGGACAAGGCCGACGTGATGGTCCAGCTGTGCGTGCGGACCGACGCCGCCGAAGGGCCCTGTGCACGGCGGGGGTTCGCCACTCTCGCGGAGAAGAACGCCGTCCTCGACCGCATCGACGATCTCCCGGGGCTGGACGAGGTCTACTTCCAGGCCCGCTCCCACCAGGGCTCGGCGTGGCATCGCCGGCACGTGCCGGACAGCGCTCCCGTCCCCGGTCTGCCCGAGGTGTTCTACCTGAAGTTCACGAGCCCGCCGGTGCTGTCCGACGTCAGCCGGGCGTTGCGGGACGCGGAGGGGGTGCTCCTCGTGGGCGCGGTCGACGCGACCACGAAGGACAGGCGGCTGTGAGGGCGGCGTCCGCGAAGTGAGACCGCGATTTGGCGGGGCAGAGTACCCTAGCCGGACGTGACCACGCTCGAGACCTCTGGAAGCGCCGTGACTCCCGCAGAAACCCCGTACGTCACGATCGTCCTGCCGTGTTACAACGAGCAGGATCACGTGATCGCCGAGGTGGAGCGCATCTGCGCCGCCATGGACGCGAGCGGCTACACCTACGAACTGCTGGCCGTGGACGACTGCTCCACCGACGAGACGCTCGCGCGTCTGCACGAGGCCGCGCCGCGCTTCCCGCATATGCGGATCAGGGCGTTCCACCGCAACGGCGGCTCGGGCACCGTACGCAGGATCGGCAGCCAGGAGGCGCGCGGCGAGATCGTCGTGTGGACCGACGCCGACATGAGCTACCCGAACGAGCGCATCCCAGAGCTGGTCCAGATCCTGGAGAAGGACGCGACGATCGACCAGGTCGTCGGCGCGCGCACCACCGAGGAGGGCTCGCACAAGTTCCTCCGGGTGCCGGCGAAGTGGTTCATCCGCAAGGTGGCGGAGCGGCTGGCCGGGCAGAAGATCCCGGACCTCAACTCGGGCCTGCGGGCCTTCCGCAAGTCGGTGGCCAAGCCGTACCTGCGCCTGCTGCCCCCCGGCTTCTCCTGCGTCACGACGATCACGCTGGCGTTCATGTCGAACCAGCACGACGTCTACTACCTGCCGATCGAGTACGCGAAGCGGGCCGGCAAGTCGAAGTTCAACTTCGTCTCCGACGCCTACCGCTACGTCCTGCAGGTGCTGCGGATGATCATGTACTTCAACCCGCTCAAGGTGCTCATGCCGCCCGCGCTCTGGCTGGTCGGCATCGGCTTCGTCAAGGGCCTGTACGACGTGGTCCGCTATGGCTTCTACCTCACCAGCAACGCCATCGTGGTCTTCATATCCGGCATGCTGATCGGGGCGGTGGCGCTGCTGGCCGACCTGATCGTGCGCTCCAGAGGTGACGTTTGAGGATCGCGATCGTCGGCCCCACCTATCCGTACAAGGGCGGCGGCGCGCAGCACACGACGGAACTGGCCCACCGGCTGCGGGCGCGGGGCCACGACGTGGTCATCGAGTCGTGGCGGGCGCAGTATCCCTCGTTCCTGTATCCGGGGCAGCAGACGATCGACAGCCCCGAGGGCGAGCCGTACCACGGCACCCGCCGCGACCTCGACTGGCGACGGCCGGACGGCTGGGTGGCCTGCGGGCGGCGGCTGCGTGAGGCCGACCTCGTCGTGCTCGCCGTGCTGAGCCCGGTGCAGGTGCCCGCCTATCTCGGCATCCTGTCCGGCCTGCGCCGCCGGGCGCGGGTCGTCGCCCTGTGTCACAACGTGCTGCCGCACGAGAGCAAGCCGTACGACAGACCGCTGATGAAGGCGTTGCTGCGCCGGGTGGACGGCGTGCTCGCCCACTCGGAGCAGCAGGCGGACCTCGCCCGCGCGCTCACCGCCGCGCCCGTGCGGGTGGCCGCCCTCGCGCCGCACCTGCCCTCGCGCGGCGCCAGGGAGGCGGCGGGGCGCACGGCGCACGGCAGCCTGCTGTTCTTCGGCATCGTCCGGCCGTACAAGGGGCTCGACCTGCTGCTGGAGGCGCTCGCGCAGGTGCCGGACGTACGGCTCACCGTGGCGGGCGAGTTCTGGGGCGGCCTGGAGGACACCCGCGCCCTGATCGAGCGGCTGGGTCTCGCCGGCCGGGTGGAGATCCGGCCGGGGTACGTGCCCGCCGAGGACGTGCCAGGACTGTTCGCCGGGGCCGACGCCCTGGTGCTGCCCTACCGGTCGGCGACCGCCAGCCAGAACGTGTGGCTCGGTCACGAGCACGGCGTGCCGGTGATCGCCACCCGGGTCGGGGCGCTGCCCGACAACGTACGCGACGGGGTGGACGGCCTGCTGGTGGAGCCGGGCTCGGCCGGCGCGCTGGCGGAGGCGATCAAGCGGTTCTACGAGCCGGGGACGCCCGAGCGGCTGCGGGCGGGCATCGCGCCCGTCGACCCCGAGCCGCACTGGGCCGTCTACCTGGACACGTTGCTGGCCGCGTCGGACGGCTGACCGGCGGGGGCGGTGCGGCCGTGGGAGAGCAGGAAGCCGAGCCCGGCCCAGGCGGCGTCGCCGATGGTGAACATCACGCGGGACACCACCGCGATCGCCAGCGCCCTCGGTGTGTCGAGCACCGGCGCGAGCGCCACGACCATCGCGCCCTCCCGCACGCCGATCCCGGCGGGCACCACGACCGTGAGGATGCCGGTGGACCAGGCCAGCGCGTACGCCCCGGCCGCGACGGCGTACAGGGACAGGTCCGCGGGCCGCATGCCCCCGACGAGGACCCACAGGTGCACGCCGTACACCAGCCAGCCGGCCATCGTCCAGGCGGCGGCCTTGGCCATCTCCGTCCCGCTCAGCACCCGGTCGAGCGGATCCCTGCGGACGACGCGCAGGGCGAGGTTGAGCCCCCAGGTCATCACCCGTGGGTGGAGGCAGACGAGGATGAGCGGGATCAGCGCGAGCAGCCACCACGCCTGCCTGGCGATCTGCTGCGACAGCGTGGCCGCGGCGAGCGCGAGCGCGCAGCCCAGGGAGGTCACCAGGCCGAGCGCGGTGGCGCTGAACGTCCGGCGCGGCGGCGCGCCGTGGTCGCGGGCCAGCTCGATCATCGCGGCGAACGCCCAGACCGAGCCGGGGATGTACTTGCCGAGCTGGCCGACGAACAGCACCCGCGCGGCCACGCGCAGAGGCAGCGGCGAGCCGAGCCCGGCGAGGATGTCGCGCCAGGCGACCAGCATGAACCCGAGCCCGGCGAGCACGGCCAGGAACGAGACGCCGAGCGACCACCACGACAGCCGCGACAGGGCGGCCGAGGTGTCCGTCCAGTTCCGGGCCAGGCCGTACGCCAGGAAGGCGAGCGCGACCACGGCGAGCAGCACCCGCAGCAGCGGGCTGGAGCGCAGGCGGTTCAGCAGGCGCGGCACGCGCCCAGGGTAAAGCCTGAAGCTACTGATCGGTAGGTTCGCCGCGCGGGTTGTCCACAGGGTGGGCTGATCGCGAGGCGGGGGCGGCGCGGGCACGGGTACTGTTGGGCAGCGTGAAGACGAGGGTGAGCGGGGGACGAGGGTGAGCGCGGAACGCGCGGCTCAGCTGGAATACTCCGAGTTCCAGGCCGCGATGCTCGACGAGGACAAGCGCCGGCGCAAGGCCGCGAAGATCATCGCCGTGCTCGCGCACTTCCTGGGCAGGGACGCGGCCAAGCCCGGCGAGGTGCTGTCGGGGCTCACCGTCGGCGACGTCGGGTGCTCGGCCGGGTTCATCGCCGACGAGCTGGCCGCCGCGGGCGCGCGGCGCACGCTCGGGCTCGACATCGACGTCCCGGGCCTGCGCAAGGCGTCGGACCGCTTCGGCGGGCGGGTCGCGTTCGTCTGCGCCGACGGCTCCCGCCTGCCTTTCCCGGACGGCTCGATCGACGTGCTGGTCTTCAACCACATCTACGAGCACGTGGTGGACCCCGACGCGGTGATCGCCGACATGCACCGGGTGCTGTCCGACGACGGCGTGCTCTACCTCGGCCTGGGCAACCGGCTCGGCGTCATGGAGCCGCACTACAAGCTGCCCTTCCTGTCCTACCTGCCGCCCGCGGCGGCCGACCGGTACGTGCGGGCGTTCGGCCGGGCCGACCACTACTACGAGCGGTTCCGCACCCGCCCGGGGCTGCGGCGGATGCTCGCGGACTTCCACGTGTGGGACTACACGTTCCCGGTGCTGGCCGCGCCCGAGCGGTTCGCCGGGGGCGAGCTGTTCCCCGGCGCGGTCGGCCGCGCCGCCAAGGCCACGCTGGAGCGGACCCCGCGCCCCGCCCTGCGGGCGCTGCTGCCGGTCGTCCCGACCTACCTGTGGGTCGCGACCAAGACGCCTCGCCGTCCCCTCGGCGCGCCGCTCCCGCAGCCGCCCGAGCCGGTCCGTACGTCCCGATGAGCCGTCGCAAAGTCGTACGCGCGCTGTTCCTGCTCGTGGCGCTGGGGTTCGGCGTCTGGGCGGTGGCGAGCCAGTGGACCGCCGTGGCCGACGGGTTCACCCGGCTGTCGTGGGCGGAGCTCGCCGGCTCGCTGGTGGCGGTGCTCGGCGCGCTGGTCGCGGGGATGCTCATGTGGCGGGCGCTGCTGGCCGACCTGGGCTCCCCGCTGGCCTTCACCGACGCGTCCAAGATCTTCTTCGTGGGCCAGCTCGGCAAGTACATCCCCGGGTCGGTGTGGCCGATGCTCGCGCAGATGGAGATGGGCCGCGACCACGGCATACCCCGGCCGCGCAGCGCGGCCGCGTTCTTCCTGACGTACCCGATCTACCTCGGCACCGGCCTGCTGGTGGCCGTCGTCACGCTCCCGGTGCTCGCCGGGCAGTCGGTCGCGAGGTACGCCTGGCTGCTGCTGCTCGTGCCCGTGGTCGCCGCCGCCCTGCATCCCCGGGTGGTCAACGGCGTCATCGCGTTCGGGCTGCGCAAACTGCGCCGCCCGCCGCTCGAACGGCCCCTCACCCGGCGCGGCGTGCTCGTCGCGTGCGGCTGGGCCCTGGCGGGCTGGGCGGCGTACGGCGTGCACCTGGCGCTGATCGTGCACGGCCTCGGGGCGGGCGGGCCCTCGGCCGTGATCCTGAGCTTCGGCGCGTTCGCGCTCGCCTGGTGCCTGGGCTTCGTGTTCGTGATCGCCCCGGCGGGCGCGGGCGTGCGCGAGGTCGCGATGGTGGCCGCGCTCGCCCCGGTGCTCGACCGGCCCGCGGCGATCGCCGCCGCGCTGTGCTCCCGGCTCATCGTGTCCGTCGGCGACCTGGTGTGCGCGGGCGCCGCCGGTCTTGCCTCCCGCCGCGCGGTCCGTACGCGGAAGGAGCCCGTAGTCCGGGCCTGAATCCGTGGACTCGGCGCGGAATGCGCATCCTGAGAGACGCCCCTCATGTGATATCGCTCACGTTTTGGGGGACTCCGGAAATAGAGTGACAAGGAGGGGTGCGGGGGAAGGCGTCCGTTCGCGGCGTGGGCCCCCGGGCCTCTGCCGGAACACCGCCGGAACAGCGGGACCGCGTGGGCGGGGAGCGATCCTCCCCGGCCGGCGCGGGCCCAAGGGAGGGGAGCGATTCATTTGACACCCCGGGTGCTCGTCGACGCCGCCGCGGTCCCCGCCGACCGCGGCGCCCTGATCAGGTATGTCGATGGATTGGTCGCGGCCCTGCACGAGGCGGGCGCCGACGTCGCGGTGGTCTGCCAGCGGGCGGACGCCGAACGGTACGCGGCGCTGGCCCCCTCGGCGCGGATCCTCTCCGGACCGCCCGCCATCACCAACCGGGACAAGCGGCTGGCCTGGGAGCAGACCGGGCTGCCGGTCCTGGCCCGGCACGCCGGAGCCCAGGTGATCCACGCCCCCTACTACTCGATCCCGCTGGGCTCGGGCCTGCCCACGGTGGCCACCGTCCACGACGTCACCTCGTTCACCGACCCCGACCAGCACGACCCCGTGCGGGCCTCGTTCTTCCGGTCGGCCACCCGCACCGCCGTACGCCACGCGAACCGTGTGATCGTGCCGTCGAAGGCCACCATGGACGAGCTGGTCCGGGTGCTCGACGCCGACCCCACCCGGATCGACGTCGCCTACCATGGCGTGGATCCCGCGCTGTTCCACCCTCCGGCGCCCGAGGACGTGCGCCGGGTGGCCGGGCGCATCGGGCTGCACGGCCGGCCGTACGTCGCCTATCTGGGCGCGCTGGAGCCGCGCAAGAACGTGCCGAACCTGGTGACCGGCTTCGGCCGGGCGGTCGCACACCTGGCCACGCCCCCCGCGCTGGTGCTGGCGGGCGGCCCGGCCTGGGACGAGGAGGTCGACGCCGCCGTCGCCGCGCTGCCGCCCCGGGTGAAGGTCGTGCGTCCCGGCTACCTGCCCTTCGCCGACCTGCC
This sequence comes from Microbispora sp. ZYX-F-249, assembly GCF_039649665.1. NCBI lineage: Bacteria > Bacillati > Actinomycetota > Actinomycetes > Streptosporangiales > Streptosporangiaceae > Microbispora > Microbispora maris. The sequence goes on from NZ_JBDJAW010000045.1 coordinate 30,116, forward strand.
GGGCTTCCTCGGCGGGGCGCTCGTGGTCGCCTCCCCCTCGCGGTGCGAGGGGTTCGGGCTGCCGGTGCTGGAGGCGATGGCGTGCGGGGCGCCCGTGCTGACCACCCACCGCACCTCGCTGCCGGAGGTCGGCGGCGACGCCGTGGCCTACACCGAGCCCGACGCCGACAGCATCGCGCGGACGCTGCGCGCCCTGCTGGAGTCGCCGGAACGGCGCGAGTCGCTGGCGCGGGCGGGGGTCACCCGGTCACGCGAGTTCACCTGGCGGCACTCGGCCGAGGCCCACCTCGTCGCCTACCAGCGGGCCGTGGAGGATTGAGCGCCACCTTTCGCGGCGAACCCCGCCGGAGGCGGCACTAGGCTACCCTCGCGGCTGTGAGGGAGAGTTCTGTGCGGTCGCCCGACGGTCTCGAGGCGATCCTTCTCGTGGGCGGCCAGGGCACGCGTCTGCGACCGCTGACGCTCAGCACGCCCAAGCCGCTGCTTCCGACGGCGGGGGTGCCCTTCCTCGCGCACCAGCTGGCCAAGGCGCGGGCGTACGGGGTGCGCCGGGTGGTCTTCGCGACGTCCTACCGGGCGTCGATGTTCACCGAGGCCTTCGGCGACGGCTCAGCCTTCGGCCTGGAGATCGTCTACATGACCGAGGACACCCCGCTCGGCACCGGTGGCGCGATCCGCAACGCCGCCCAGGCTTTGACCTGCGCGGCCGAGGCGCCGGTGCTCGTGCTGAACGGCGACATCCTGTCGGGGCACGACATCGCCGCCCAGGTGGACCTGCACGTCGCGCGGGGCGCCGCGGTGACCCTCCACCTCACGGAGGTGGACGACCCGTCGAGGTTCGGCTGCGTGCCGACCGACGGCGACGGCAGGGTCAGCGCCTTCCTGGAGAAGACGCCCAATCCCGTGACCAACCGGATCAACGCCGGCTGCTACGTGTTCCGGCGCTCGGTCATCGACACGATCCCCGAGGGCCAGGTCGTCTCCGTGGAGCGTGAAACTTTCCCCGGGCTCATCGCGGCCGGTGCGCTGGTGCTCGGCTTCGCCGACAGCTCGTACTGGCTGGACGTCGGCACGCCGGCGGCGTTCGTGCAGGGCTCGGCCGACCTGGTGCTGGGCAAGCTCGACTCGCCCGCCCTGCCCGGCCCGGCGGGCGAGCGCCTCCTGCTGGACGGGGCGGTCGTGTCGCCCGAGGCCAAGGTCACCGGGGGTACGGTCGTCTGCGCCCGGGCCATGGTCGAGGCCGGGGCGAGCGTACGCGGGAGCGTGCTGTCCGAGGGCTGCCACGTCGCGTCCGGCGCGACCGTCATCGACTCGGTCGTCGGCGTCGGCGCCCGCGTCGCCCCCGGTGCCGTGCTGCGGCAGGTCGTGGTCGGCGACGGCGCGCTGATCGGCCCCGGCAACGAGCTCACCTCCGGCATGCGCGTCTGGCCGGGGATCACCTTGCCGGAGTGCGCGGTCCGGTTCTCCAGCGACGTCTGAGCGTGCGGCAGACTGGGCGGGTGGAGGCGAGCCGAGCACCCGTGTTACCCGTTCCCGGGGCCGCGCTCCGCGAGCGGCGCTGGCGGCCGTCCGCGCCGCTCGACGTCGTGCTGACGCTGTCCCCGCACCGGCGCGGGGGAGGCGATCCGGCCTGGCGGCGCACCCCCGACGGGGCGATCTGGCGCACCTCGCGCACGCCCGAAGGCCCGGGCACGCTGCGCGTGACGGCGAGCGGCGACGAGGTCCGCGGGCAGGCGTGGGGGCCGGGTTCCGGCTGGCTGCTGGAGACGCTTCCGTCGCTGCTCGGCGCCGACGACGACGTGGCCGGCTTCGCCGCGATGCTCGCGCGGCTGACCCGCTCGCACGATTCCCGGCACGCCCGCGCGGCCGCGTTCGTCGCGGGCCTGGCCGGACGCGCCACCGGGCTGCGGATCGGCCGCTCCCTGCGGGTCTTCGAAGCGCTCGCGCCCGCCGTGCTCGAGCAGAAGGTGGTCGGCAGGGAGGCGTGGCGGGCCTGGCGGTTCCTCCTGCGCCGGTACGGCGAGCCGGCCCCGGGCCCGGCGCCCGAGGGCATGTACGTGGTCCCGCCGCCGGAGGTGTGGCGGGCGATCCCGTCGTGGGACTGGCACCGGGCGGGCGCGGAGGCCGTACGGGCCAGGACGATCGTCAACGCGGCCCGGCACGCCGAGAAGCTGGAGCGCACGACTACCACCACCGCGGAGGCGTCGGCGGAGGCGGACCGCCTGCTGCGGGCGCTGCCGGGCATCGGCGTGTGGACCTCCGCCGAGGTGCGCCAGCGGGCCCACGGCGACCCGGACGCCCCGAGTGTCGGCGACTTCCACCTGCCGGGCATCGTCGGCTACGCGCTGACCGGGCGGAAGACCGACGACGACGGCATGCTCGAACTGCTCGAGCCGTTCCGGGGACACCGCCACCGCGTGGTCAGGCTGATCGAGCTCAGCGGTGTCAGGCCGCCGGCGCGCGGCCCGCGCATGGCTCCTCGCGACTACCGGGCCTTCTGACCCCGTCCCGCGCCCCCTCGCGTCCGCAGGGCCTGGTTGATCCCGCAGTCGTCGATTCCCTGGCTGCACCGGCCGTTGAGGGTGTTGGTGAAGAAGGCGACGCTCGTCTCCTGCTGGAGGCCGGCGGTGGCGATGCCGTTGTTGCCCGCGGGCGCGTTCACGTTGCGTCTGCCCCCGGACAGCTGGCGGACCCCACTGGCGATCGCGTCGGCGTTGGCCGTGTTGCGTCCGTCCGTGACCTGCTTGGCGCGGCCCTTGCCGCCCCCGTCGCCGTGCCCGGCGTACGGCGCGGCCAGTGCCTGAGCCGGCGACAGCGCCATGCCGGCGACGATCGTCGCGACGGCCAGCGACCGGGCCCCCGAGGCCCGACAAAACACGTCAATCACCCTGATAACCGCCATTGGTATCCCGCCGGTTCGTTGATTTCGCCCCACCGTCATACCCTCCGGCCGCAAACTCCCCGGAAGCCCCAGCTCATGACTCCTCCCGTACGGGGTGGCCGGGGGCTGAGTACGCCGGACGGACCCACGCCCCATAGGGTGCGGCGTATGACGGCGAAGCGACCTCCGAACGTCAGTTCCGACAGCGGCACCCGCCGGGCACTCGCACGGGCGCGGGACGGCAAGACCCTCGACCTCGCCGAGGCGGCGACCCTGCTGCGCGCCCGCGGCGACGACCTCGACGCACTGCTCGCACACGCCTCGCGGGTCAGGGACGCGGGCCTGGAGGCCGTCGGGCGGCCCGGCGTCATCACCTACAGCCGCAAGGTGTTCATCCCGCTGACCCGGCTGTGCCGGGACAGATGCGGCTACTGCACGTTCGCCACCGCCCCGCACAAGCTGCCGAGCGCCTTCCTGTCCCCGGACGAGGTGCTGGAAATCGCCCGCCAGGGCGCCGCGATGGGCTGCAAGGAGGCGCTGTTCACGCTCGGCGACCGCCCCGAGGACCGGTGGCACCAGGCGCGCGAGTGGCTCGACGCCCACGGGTACGACGACACGTTGTCGTACGTCCGGGCGATGGCGATCCGGGTGCTGGAGGAGACGGGGCTGCTGCCGCACCTCAACCCCGGCGTGCTGAGCTGGAAGGACCTGCAGCGGCTCAAGCCCGTCGCGCCGTCGATGGGCATGATGCTGGAGACCACCTCGCGCCGGCTGTTCACCGAGAAGGGCGAGGCCCACTACGGCTCCCCGGACAAGGACCCGGACGTCCGGCTGCGCGTGCTGGAGGACGCGGGCCGCTCCAGCGTGCCGTTCACGACGGGCCTGTTGATCGGCATCGGCGAGACGGTCGAGGAGCGCGCCGAGTCGATCTTCGCGATCCGCCGGGTCGCCAGGGAGTACGGCGGCGTCCAGGAGGTCATCGTCCAGAACTTCCGCGCCAAGCCGGACACGGCCATGCGCGGCATGCCCGACGCCGACCTGCACGAGCTGGCCGCGACGATCGCGGTGACACGGCTCGTGCTCGGACCGAAGGTCCGCGTGCAGGCGCCGCCCAACCTGATCGGCGAGGAGTACGCGCTGATGCTGCGGGCGGGCATCGACGACTGGGGCGGGGTCTCCCCGCTCACGCCCGACCACGTCAACCCCGAGCGGCCGTGGCCGCAGATCGACGACCTCGCCGCGCGGACCGCCGCCGCCGGGTTCACGCTGCGCGAGCGGCTCACGATCTATCCCGAGTACGTGCTCGCGGGGGAGCCGTGGCTCGACCCCCGGCTGCGGGAGCACGTCGCGGCGCTGGCCGACCCCGCCACCGGGCTCGCGCGGGAGGACGCGGTGCTCCTCGGCCGTCCCTGGCAGGAGCCCGACGGCGGTCTCGTCACCGGGGGACGGGCCGACCTGCACACCGCCGTCGACACCGAGGGCCGCACGGGCGACCGCCGCGACGACTTCGACAGCGTGTACGGCGACTGGGACGCCCTGCGCGAGCGCCTGCCCAGCGGCGGGCGAGACGGGTCCGTCAGGGCGGACGTCCGGGAGGCGCTGCGGCAGGCCGAGGCGGACCCGGCGCGGCTGACCGACGAGCAGGCGCTGACGCTGCTCGACCTCGCCGGGGACCAGTCGGGGGCGGGCGCCGACGACGCCGGTCTGGACGAGCTGTGCCGGATCGCCGACGGGCTGCGCCGCGAGGCGGTGGGCGACGACGTCACCTACGTCGTCAACCGGAACATCAACTTCACCAACGTCTGCTACACCGGCTGCCGCTTCTGCGCGTTCGCCCAGCGGCGCACCGACGCCGACGCCTTCACGCTGTCGCTGAGCGAGGTGGCCGACCGGGCGCAGGAGGCGTGGGAGGCCGGCGCGACCGAGGTGTGCATGCAGGGCGGCATTCATCCCGACCTGCCCGGCACGGCCTACTTCGACATCGCCCGCGCGGTCAAGGAACGCTGCCCCGAGATGCACGTGCACGCGTTCTCGCCGATGGAGGTCGTCAACGGCGCCAGCCGTACGAACCTGTCGGTGGAGGAGTGGCTGCACGCGGCGCGGGAGGCTGGGGTCGACTCGCTGCCCGGCACGGCCGCCGAGATCCTCGACGACGACGTCCGGTGGGTGCTGACCAAGGGCAAGCTGCCCGCCCGGGAGTGGATCGAGGTCATCACCACGGCCCACCGGGTCGGCATCCCGACGACCTCGACCATGATGTACGGCCACGTCGACACCCGCGAGCACTGGGTGCGTCACATCCGGCTGATCCGGTCGATCCAGGAGGAGACGGGCGGGTTCAGCGAGTTCGTGCTGCTGCCGTTCGTGCACCACAGCGCCCCGATCTACCTGGCGGGAATCGCCCGGCCGGGGCCGACCGCGCGGGAGAACCGGGCCGTCCACGCGCTGGCGCGGATCATGCTGCACGGCGCGATCCGCAACATCCAGTGCTCCTGGGTCAAGCTCCGCGACGACCTGTGCCGGGACGTGCTCGCCGGAGGCGTGAACGACCTCGGCGGCACGCTCATGGAGGAGACGATCAGCAGGATGGCCGGCTCCGAGAACGGGTCCTACAAGACGATCAGCGAGATCGCGGCCATGGTCGCGCCGACCGGTCGCCCGCTGCGGCAGCGCACCACGTCGTACGGCCGGCCGAGCGAGGAGCGCGCCGAGGCGGCCCGGCGCAGTGACGGCGTGTGCCGGTCCGTCCGCGGGGTGCGGTTCCTGGAGAATCCGCAGTTCGGGCGGCAGCCGATCGGGTAGCCCGGCCGCCGTGTGATCTCCAAGTCGATTGCAAGATCGTGATCTTAATATTGGTCGGCATGGAGAGACGGCTGGTGCTCGGTGTCCTGGTGATGACGGTCCTCGGCGGGTGCGGGCTTCTGGAAGAGGGCGTGAGGAGCGGCTCGGTGCGCGAGGGGCGGGGCGAGGATTCCCGGGAGGCCGAGCCCGGGGAGGTCGAACGCGGCGTGCTCAAGGGACGGGTCGCCGACGAGCGGGGCCGCCCGATCGAGGGGGCCGAGGTCGTCGCCGACAACCAACTGCTCTACGACAGCAACGAGGTCGCGCGGACCGGCGGCGACGGCCGCTACCGCGTCGCCACGAACATCGGGGCGACCTTCCACGCGTCGGCGACGATCACCAGGCGGTACAACGGCAGGGAGTACTCGCTGAGCCTGGCGCCCGACGACGACGCGCCGTTCGCCGGGCCGAGCGGCGCGATCAGGAACTTCACCTGGAAACTCACGGGGGCGAAGCCCGACGGCCTCGGTTTCTACGGGGGCAAGGTGCTGTTCCGCGTCGACCTGAACGACCAGCTCGACACGGGCGCCTTCCTGGAGGACGAGAAGGTGCGGCTCACCCTCGTGCCGGACGGTCCGCTGATCGACGGCTCCGAGGGGAGCCGGATCGTGCGGACGGCCACCCGGAACGGGGACGGCTCGGGCCTGGAGGACGTGCCCATCGGCCGCTACCGGATCACGGCCGACTACGAGGGCCGCCCGCTCGCGGTGAAGCTCCGCGGCGCCGGTGACTACGCCCAGGAGGTCGTCGCCGACTTCACTCCCGTCATGACCGGCGTCTACTGGATCGAGCTGGAGCTCGGGCTTCCCAAGGGATGACGGCGCCCGCCCGATCGGACGCCTAATTGGACGCCGTGTATATAACAAGTTCTACGCGGCTCTTGCGCGGGGCGCGGGGGTGATGGGCAGAATCGTGACACTCGGCAGCGCCCCACGAGACCCTTACGAGAGCCACGAGAACTGGGGAGGACCCGCACGTGCCCTCCGGTCGTCACCGGGCCGCCTTCACGGCCGAGCGGCGCCGCAGGCAGGCCGGCTGGAAGGGTGTGGCCGCGGTCCTCACGGTCGCGATGATCATCGCGGGCGGGGCCTACCTCTTCCTCACCCGGTCGGCAGGAACGTGTTCCGCCCGGGATCCGATCCTCGTGAGCGTCGCGGCGGCGCTGGACGTCGCGCCGCCGGTGATGGACGCGGCCGGGCGGTTCAACGCCTCGGGCGCGCAGGTGGAGGGGCGGTGCGTCCAGGTGCAGGTGGCCGAGCAGCCGCCCGCGCCGGTGCTCCGCACGCTGATCGGCGACCGGGCCGGCGTGCTGCCCGGCCGGCCCGACGGCTGGATCGCCGACTCCTCGGTGTGGGTGCGGCTGGCCCGCAAGCAGGGCGGGCAGGACATCGCCGCCGACGAGACCGTCGTCGCGACCTCCCCGCTGGTCTTCGCCACCCGCCGCTCGCTCGCCGAGCGGTTCGCCGCCGGGGGGACGGCCATGAGCTGGGACATGGTCTTCCCCGCCACGGTGCGGGGACGGCTCCGGCCCACCGAGCACGAGCCGGACATCGTGCGCATCCCCGATCCGTCGGTGTCGGGGGCGGGGATCGCGACCGTCGCGGCGGCCCGCGACATCGTCGGCACGGGTGAGAAGGCGGACCGCGACCTCACGGCGTTCGTGCGGATGGCGCAGTCGGGCTCGGCCCCCGACTACCGCAGCATGCTCGGCGCGGTGGACGCGCCGGGCATCTGGTCACGGCCCGTGGTGATCGTCCCCGAGCAGTCGGTGTGGACGCACAACCACGAGGGCCACGCCGAGCCCGTGGTCGCCCTCCAGCCCAAGGAAGGCACGATCGACCTCGACTATCCGTACGTCGTGACGGCCGCCGACCCCGACCGGGCGGCCGCCTCGCGGCTGTTCGCGGCGTGGCTGCGGTCGGCGGCCACGCAGGAGGCCGTACGGAGGGCCGGGTTCCGCGGCGCCGACGGGCAGCCGCCGTTCGCGGCGGGCGACGACATCCCGACCGTGCGGCCCCGCCCGCGCCCGTCTATCACGGCCGAGGTCATCGACGAGGCGCTGGAAGCGTGGAGCAGGCTGGCTCCGCCGAGCCGGATCCTGGTGCTGGCCGACGTGTCGAAGGAGAACGCCGAGCCGATCAGGGCGGGCGGCGAGACCCGGCTGGACGTCGCGGTCGAGGCCGCCAAGCTCGGCCTGCAACTGTTCCCGAACGAGACCCACATGGGCCTGTGGGAGTTCGCCCGCGACCTGAAGGGCGGCGCGGACCACCGTGAGCTGATCGGCCTCGGCCCGATCACCGAGCCCGACGGCGGCCAGGAGGAGATCCGCAGGACGGCCCTGTTCCGGGTGGCCGACGGCATCAGGGCCCTCGGTGACCGGAGCGGCGCGCTGTACGACGCGATCGACGCGGGCTTCCGCTCGGTGTCGGAGGGCTACGACCCGCTGATGAGCAACGCCCTGCTGGTGCTCACCGCGGGCGTGGACGACGGGAAGGGCGTGTCGCGGCGCGAGCTCGTCGACAGGCTGCGCGAGGAGTGGGACCCGGACAGGCCGGTGCAGATCATCGTGGTCGCGTTCGGCAAGGCGGCCGACCGGGCCGCGCTCGGCGAGATCGTCTCGGCCACCAACGGCCAGCTCTACGTCGCCCAGGAGCCGGGCCAGATCATCGACGTGTTCCTGTCGGCGCTGGCCCGGCGGCTGTGTCACCCCACATGCACCCAGAAGTGACGGCTATCTGGTGACGTAGAAGTCGGCCGGGTCGCGCGGCGGCCGGTCCCTCGGCGGCGCGGCGGGATGGCCGATGGCCACGGCGCCCATGGGGTCCCAGTTCTGCGGCAGGCCGAGCACCTTGCGCACCACGTCGCGGCAGAACATCGTGGACGACACCCACGCCGAGCCCAGCCCCTGCACGGCGAGCTGCACCAGGAAGTTCTGCACGCCGGCACCGGTGGCCACCACGAACATCTCGCGCTCGGCGGCGTTCCTGCGCTCGTCGCGGTAGGTGTGCGAGCCGTCCATGACCAGGCACGGCACCGCCAGGTAGGGCGCGTTCCTGAGCACGTCGCCGCGCCGGATCCGCCGGGCGATCGACTCCTCGGAGAAGCCGTCGGAGCGCAGGTCCTCGATCCAGGCGTCCCGCATCGCGTCGAGCAGTTCGGTACGCGTCTGCGGGGTCTCGAGCAGCACGAACCGCCAGGGCGTGGTGTGGTGCGGGGCGGGCGCCGCGATGGCGGCCGCGACGGCCCGCCGTACGGCGGCCGGGTCGACCTCGCGGGCGGAGAACTCGCGGATCGTGCGCCGGGCGAAGACGACGTCGGCCGAGCCGAACCGGAACATGTCCTCGTCGGCGGGGCGGACGAGCACCCGCCCGCCCGGGCCGTCCTCGTCCGTCACCAGGTCGCCCAGTCCGCGCACGACGGCCACCGGGACGCCGGACAGCTTGCCCTTCGCCAGGTCGCCCGCCGCCGCGATCTCGTCGACCAGCGCCGTGACGGTGGCGTTGAGCGGGTTGCCGTAGGGGTCGACGCCGCCGCGCAGGTCCTCCAGCGGCCGTACGCCGGCCGCGCCGATGGCGACGTCGGTCAGGCCGTGCCGCCAGGGCCGGCCGAAGGTGTCGGAGACGATCACTCCGACGCGCACGCCGAGCCGCTCGCGCAGCCCCCCGCGGATGCGGGCCGCCGAGGCGTCCGGGTCCTCGGGGAGCAGCAGCACGGTGCCGGGGGAGGTGTTGGAGGCGTCGACGCCGGCCGCGGCCATCACGTAGCCGTGCCGCGTCTGCGCGATGACCGTGTCCCCGCGCCGCGCGACCACGCGCGCGGTCTCCTCCTCGATCGCGGCCGTACGGCTGTCGCCTTCGCGGATGCGGCCTTCGGCCTTGCTCACGATCTTGGAGGTGACGACCAGGATGTCGCCGTCCTCCAGGTCGGGCGCGGCCTGCGCCACGAGCAGGGCGATGTCGTCGCCGGGCCGCACCTCGGGCAGGCCGGGCACGCCGCTGACGGTGATCTGGGGCATGTGCTCCTCTGACATCTGGATTCAGGACCTGAGTGACTGGGCCAGGGCGAGGGCCGCGGCGGCGATGTCCCGCGTGGCCTCGGGACCGCTCATCAGGAGCGGGCGGGCCTCCACCACCACGCCGTCGAGCGCGACGCCCTTGTCCTCCTCGGCCACGAGCCAGCCGTCGAGCAGGGCGGAGCCGTACAGCTCCAGCACGGCCTGGGCGCTCGTCTCCACGCCGATCGCCGTCAGGCAGGCGTCGGCCATGCCGCGCACCGGCGCGCCGCCGATGATGGGGGAGACGCCGACGACGGTCTTGGTCTCCAGGGCCGCCCGGATGCCCGGGATCTGGAGGATCGTCCCGATGCTGACGACCGGGTTCGACGGCGGCAGGATCACGACGTCGGCCGCCGCGATGGCGTCGAGCACGCCGGGCGCGGGCCGGGCCTCGTCCGCGCCGACGAGCACGATCTGCTCGGCCGGCACGGAGGCGCGCAGCCGCACCCACCACTCCTGGAAGTGGATCGCCCTTCTGCCGGCCTCGTCGGAGACGACCACGTGGGTCTCGGTGCGGTCGTCCGACATCGGCAGCAGCCGCACCCCGGGCCGCCACCGGTCGCACAGAGCTTCGGTCACCTGCGAGAGCGGATAACCGGCCGCGAGCATCTGGGTGCGGACGATGTGCGTGGCGAAGTCCCGGTCGCCGAGGCCGAACCACTGCGGTTCCATGCCGTACGCGGCGAGCTCCTCCTTCACCGTGAACGTTTCACCGGCCCGTCCCCAGCCCTGTTCCTCGTTGATGCCGCCGCCCAGCGTGTACATGACCGTGTCGAGGTCGGGGCACACGCGCAGGCCGAAGAGGGTGATGTCGTCGCCGGTGTTGCCGATCACGGTGATGTCGGAATCGGGGGCCGCCGCCTTGAGACCTCGGAGGAACCGGGCGCCGCCGATTCCTCCGGCGAGGGACACGATGCGCATGCCGTCAGTCTTCCACCGGCCGTACGCGGCATCGCCGACACCCACCCAGAGAGCGGTATGAACAGCCATATGTAGGGTGTGTTCGGCTTGTGAGGTTGTTGGGTCTGCCGACGCTTAAGTCAGGCATGTGCAAAACTTCCCCGAGTGCCGTTTGGACCGATGGGGGTAGTCGTGCTCAAGGTCGATACCGGCCGGCTCCGCGAGCCGGCCGCGTGGACGATGCTGGCGGTGGTGATCACCGGCGTCCTCGTGAGCATCGCGCGCTTGCTGATCGGCTCGTCGCCGAGCAGCACCTTCGGCGTCCGCGCGGCGATGAGCCTGCACTCCCTCGTGTCCCCGCTCACGACCGCGCTCGCGGCCGGCGCCGTCCTGCTCGTCGCCAAGGCGGGCGCGCCCACCCCCCGGGCCCGCCTGGTGTCGCTCGGCGCGGCCGGGTCGCTCGGTCTCGGCGTCGTCTTCGGTGTGATCGGCGTGCTCGGTGTGCTCGTGGGCGACCTGCTCACGTTCCGCGACCGGTTCGAATACCTGATCACCGGACTGCCGATGATCGCCCTCGCCGTCTTCGGCGCGCTGTTCGCGTCGAGCACGGCCGCGGCGCTGCAGTCCGCCGCCGAACCGGCGGGCGACTACTTCGGCAGGCGCGAGGACGCCCACTCGCCCCTGTCGTACGCTCCGGCGCTGCCGCAGGGTCACCAGGGCCCCCAGAACCACCAGGGCCCCCAGGGTCACCAGGCCCCGCAGGGGTACGGCGAGGCCCCCGGCGCGGGCGTGATGCCCGGCCAGCAGGCGCCGGTTCAGCAACCGGTTCAGCAACCGGTTCAGCAGGCGCCGGTCCAGCAGGCACCGGTTCAGCAGATGCCCGCCCAGCAGGGTCCCGGTCAGCAGCAGTTCGGCCACCCCGCTCCGGGCGAGCCCCAGAACAGCCCTCAGAGCGCGCCGCACGTCCCCTCGCACGCGGCTCCCTCGCACGCCCCCGGCGGCCAGCAGGGTTTCCCGGGCCAGGGCCAGCAGAACGGACCGCAGAACCCGCCGCACCCCGGCCAGTACGACGTCCCCCACCAGAGCCACCCACAAAGCCACCCACAGGGCCAGCCGCAGAGTCAGCCCCAGGGGACCGCGTACGGGCAGAGCGCGCCGGCCCACCCCCAGCTGCCGCCCGCCGAGCACCGGTACGCCGAGCCCCAGCAGTACGCCGACCAGTACCCCCAGGAGCAGTACGGCCAGGAGCAGTACGGCCAGGAGCAGTACGGGCAGGAGAGGGGCCAGGGCGCCTTCGGCCAGGAGCGGCCCCAGGACGTCTACGGCCAGGAGCACGAGCCGCAGCACTCCTACACGCCCGCGCCGACCGCCCCGCAGCCCCCGCCGTTCGGGCAGCCCGGCGCCCCGGCTCCCGTCCATGGACAGGGGCAGGCGCAGCAGCCCCGGCCGTCGCTGCAGGACGTCCAGACCGGCGCCCACTACGCCGACTACGGCACCCAGGGCTACCAGCAGGAGCGGCCGCCGACCGGCGCGTACGGCACGCAGCCCGAGGCGCCGGCGCCCCAGCGCTCCGACTACTCCCCGCCGCAGGGCCCGGTGTTCGACCAGTACGGCTACGCGGGACAGCAGACGGAAACCGGCTCGTTCGGGCAGTTCCCGGCCGTCTCCTCCGGCGCGCCCAACGCCGGGTACGACCAGCCCTCCTTCGAGCAGCCCCAGCAGGACCAGTCGTACGGGCAGGGGTCGCCGTTCTCCGGATACTCCGGCCCGGCCTTCGCCCGGCAGGCCGCCGAGCAGGCCGCCACGGGCCCGGCCTTCGACGCTCCCCCCGCGTACGAGGGCCCGGCCGACCCGAGGGAGCAGCAGCTCGCGCAGGCCTACCAGCAGGCGCAGAGCTACCAGAAGATCGCCCTGCCGGATCACCCCACCGGTCCGCAGGACCTGCCTGAGTACTACGACAACCCGCTCGGCCATCCCCAGTCCGAGCCCGCGCCGTTCCAGCCCCCGGCGGCCGGCCCCACCGAGCAGACCGTCCGCTTCGACCCCTCCGCCTACACCGGAGACCCCCTCAGCGACCCGCTGCGCAGGGAGGAGCCGATCGACCCCACGGCGATCTACACGCCGGACCGGTCGCAGGCAAAGTATGAGGAAGGTTCCGCCCCCGATCAGGCAGGCCGCGGAACCGACCCCAACCTCCCTTGGTATGGTTCCGAACGCTGATAGGACCGTAGATCGGGGCATACGAACCGGGGCGAGCAGGTCTTTCCCCGGGTATCGTTATGCCGCTTGACGCCACACGCGCCACGCGCGTGTAATTACAGACATGTTGTTACGCCTTCCCAAGGGTGGGTATAGGGCAGGCGTTTTTATGGGGGGCTCCATGTGGGCGGGCGAGCGACAGGGAGGTGTGCAATGACCGATCTGGTCATGGCACAGGCGCTCGATGGTGAAGATCTGGGGTGGCAGGAGCGCGCTTTGTGTGCGCAGACCGACCCTGAAGCGTTCTTTCCTGAAAAGGGCGGTTCCACCAGGGAAGCCAAGAAGGTGTGCCGTTCGTGTGAGGTGCGCGCCGAGTGCCTTGAATACGCGCTTCAGCATGATGAGCGTTTCGGCATCTGGGGCGGCCTGTCCGAGCGGGAAAGGCGCAAGATGAAGCGCCAGGCCGTCTGACGACGACGCCGGCGGGGCCGCGTGCTGTGCGCGCGGCCCCGCACGCATGTCCGGGGCGTGTCCCGGATGGTGCTGACATCCTGTTTCGCCTGGATGTGATCGGGTGAGTCCGGGTTGCCGTATCGTGGTCGGCGCTCAGCCGTACGACCCCCCTAGGACTCGACGTGCACTCGGTGACCGCGATCGTCGTCGCCCACGACGGCGCCCGCTGGCTCAAGGAGACGCTGGCGGCGGTGCTGCGCCAGACCCGGCCTCTCGACCGTGTCGTCGGCGTCGACAACGGCAGCCGTGACGGCAGCGGGAAGCTGCTGACCGAGGCGTTCGGGACGGGCAACGTGCTGACCCTGCCCCGGTCCACCGGGTTCGGCGAGGCCGTCCACGAGGTCCTGCGGCGGCTGCCGCCCGCGCCGGGCCGGGAGTGGGTGTGGCTGCTCCACGACGACTGCGCGCCCGACGCGAACGCGCTGCAGGCCCTGCTGGGGGCGGCGGAGCAGGATCCCAAGGCCGCCATCCTCGGCCCCAAGCTGCGCGACTGGCTCGACCGGCGGGTGCTGCTGGAGATGGGCGTCACCGTCAGCAGGTCGGGGCGGCGCGACACCGGCCTCGAGCCGAGAGAGTACGACCAGGGGCAGCACGACGGCATCGCCGACGTCCTGTCGGTCTCCACGGCGGGCATGCTGATCCGCAGAGACGTCTGGGACGAGCTGAACGGCCTCGACACCGCGCTGCCGCTGTTCCGCGACGACCTCGACCTGTGCTGGCGGGCCCGTACGGCCGGCCACCGCGTGCTCAACGTGAGCGACGCGGTGGCCTGGCACGCCGAGGCCGCGGCGCGGCGGCGGCGCAGGATCGCCACCAGCGACGAGCATCCCCGCAGGCTCGGCCGGCGCAACGGCCTGTTCGTCCTGATGGCGAACCTGCCGTTCGGCGCGTTCGTGCGGTCCGTGCTGCGCAACGTCGTCGCGTCGACGCTGCGGGCGCTGCTTTTCCTGCTGGCCAAGCAGCCGGCCAACGCCCTCGACGAACTGGCCGCGCTCGGCTCGGTCATCGGCCGTCCGCTGCGCCTGCGGCGGGCCCGCAAGGCCCGCAGGAAGGGCAGGAAACAGGGCTGGCCCGCGATCCGGCGCAAGCTGACCCCGCCGGGCGCCGCGCTGCGGCGGCTGGCCGACATGGTGCAGGGCTTCCTCGCCGGAGCAGGTCCGGTCGACTCGGCGGGCCGCCACCACGCGGCCGCGGACCGCGCCCAGGAGGACGACGGCGACGAGTTGCTGACCGACTCCGGCGGGGTCCAGCGCGTGTTCGGCAGCCCGGTCGTGGCGCTCGGCCTGATCCTGGCGGTGATCACGCTGGCCGCCGAAAGGACGCTGCTGTCCGGGCTCCTGTCCGGAGGACACCTCGGCGGCGGGGCCCTGGTGCCCGTCTCCGGCGGCGCGTCCGACCTGTGGCGGCTCTACGTCGAAGACCACCACGTCACCGGGCTCGGCTCGCAGACCTGGGCACCGCCGTACGTCGCCGTGCTCGCCGGCCTGTCGGCGGTCGCGTTCGGCAAGACGTGGCTGGCCGTCGGCGTGGTGCTGCTCGGCTGCGTGCCGCTGGCCGGGATCTCGGCGTACGCGGCGACCAAGCGGATGATCCCGTACACGCCCGCGCGGGTCTGGCTGGCCGCCACCTACGCCCTGCTGCCGGTCGCGACCGGCGCGGTGGCGGGCGGGCGGCTGGGCACCGCGATCGTGCTCGTGCTGCTGCCCGTCTACGCGGCGCTCGCCACCCGTGTCATCGCCGGGTCGCGGCGGGCGGCCTGGGGTTTCGGCCTGCTCCTGACCGTGGGCACGGCCTTCGTCCCGCTCGTGTACGTGCTCGTGGCGATCCTCGGCGGGCTCGCCGCGGTGTCGTTCGGCGGCATCCGCAGAGGTGTCAGGCGGTCGCTCGTGATCGGCCTCGGCACCCCGGTCGTCCTGCTGTTCCCGTGGCTGGTCGAGATCGTCAGGGAACCGGCACGGATCCTGCTCGAGTCCGGCCTGCACGACAGCCGTCTCATCGACCTCCGGCTCGGCGCCGAGTCCCTGCTCATGCTGAGTCCCGGCGGGCCGGGGGCGCCGCCCGTGTGGGCGACGGCGGGCCTGGTCGCGGTCGCGCTGGCCGCCCTGCTGCTGCGGCGCCACCAGATGGTCGTCGCGATCGGCTGGGGCGTCATGCTCTTCGGGCTGCTGGTGGCGATCGTGGTGAGCCGGATCGGCGACACGGCGTGGCCGGGGGTGCCGCTGGCGTTCGCGGCGACCGGCCTGCTGGTGGCCGCGGGACACCAGGCGCACCGGATCGCCGAGTTCCGCGCCGCGCGCGGGCTGCGCCGCCTCGGCGCGATGCTCATCGTCGTGGTCGCCTTCGCGACCCCGCTCTCCGCCGCCGCGCTGTGGGTGACGAGGGGCGCGGACGGCCCGCTGCGCGGCGACCTGGGCGACCCGGTGCCGGTGCTCGCCGCGCTCCAGTCCGCGCCCGGCGAGGGCACGCTCCTGCTGCGCTCCAGGGACGACAGGGTCGGCTACACGCTGATGCGCGGCCGGGGGCCGCTGATCGGCGAGTCCGACCTCGAACCGCCCCGGGAGGCGAGCGCCCGTCTCGCGGCCGCGGTCGCCGGGCTCGCCTCGGGCCGGGGCAGCACGTACGTCCAGACACTGGCGTCGTTCGGAGTCCGCTTCGTGACGGTGCCCGGCCCCGTCGACCCGGCCCTGCAGCGGGCGCTCGACTCGCAGCCCGCCCTGGTCAGGGTGAGCCTCTCGGAGACGGGCGGCCTGTGGCGCGTGGCGGGTCAGGTGACGGCGCCCCCGCCGCCCGCGCCCGCGGGCGCGCTGCACCGGGGCTGGCTGTGGGCCCAGGGCGCGCTGCTCGTGCTCGTGCTGATCCTGGCCTCGCCCGGGGCCCGCACGAGAGAGCCGGAGGTCGACTACGCCGACGTGCCAGAGGAAGGGCCACGGGGCCGCCGCCGGGCGAAGGAAGATCGGGTGCCCGCGTGAGGAGACTGATCGAGAACCGCTTCGGCCTGCTCGCCCTGGTGCTGGTCGCACTGGGCGCGTTGTACGGCGTGGCCTACGTCAGCCGGCCTGCGCCGGTCGCGCAGGCGCGTCCGCAGGCCGTCAGAGCGCCGGTGGAGTCGGTGACCGCCGTGTGCCCGGCGCCGTCCGGCAGCCGGGTGAGCGTGGTGACCCCCGAGCAGAACCAGGGGCCGGGCAGCGCCACCCTGTCGGGGATCAAGGCCCCGGAGGAGAAGGGCGGCGGCAAGGACGACGTGATCGACCGGCCGGGTCTGCTGTGGCAGCGTGACGTCGCCGCCGGGGGCGGGCCTCTCGTGGTGGACGCCACCGGGTCGATGGCCGCCGGGCTGGAGAGCGCCCAGACCGCCCGGGAGACGTCGGGCACCCAGCGGGGTCTCGCCGGGGTGCGCTGCGTCGAACCGGGGGCCGAGAGCTGGTTCGTCGGGCCGGGGCCGGCCGCGGCGGAGATGACGCTCTACCTCGCCAACCCCGACTCGGCCCCGGCCAACGTCTCGTTCATGGTCTACTCCGGCGAAGGCCCGGTGCTGAGCGAGCGGGGCAACGGCGTCGTCGTCAAGCCCGGCGGGCACCGCGTGATCAGGCTGCGCGACCTCGCACCTTCCCCGCTGATCATGGCTCTGCAGGTCAGCACGCGCAGCGGCCGGGTGGCCGCCGCGGTGAAGGCCGTGCTGGGCGAGGGCAGGGGCGTCGACTGGCTGCCCGTCGCCGCCGCCCCCGCCACCCGGGTCGTCGTCCCCGGTGTCCCCGGCACCGCCGGGCAGCGGGAGCTGTACGTCGCCGCGCCGGGGGAGCGGGACACGGTCGTGCGGATCAAGGCCGTGCTCGAGGACGGCTCCTACGCGCTGAAGAACAAGGAGACGCTCGAGGTGCCGGCCGGCTCGGCGTCCTCGCTCGACCTGTCCACAGGCATCGGCGGGCAACCGGCCGCGCTGGTGCTGGAGTCCGACGTCCCGATCGTGGCGGGCCTGAGGATCACCGGGACGGGAGCCAGGCAGGATGTCGCCTTCACGGCCGGCGCCGCCTCCGTCGACCTCGGCAGCGTCGTCGCCGACGGCCGGGCCGAAGGCAAGCAGACCTCCTGGCTGGTGCTCTCGGCGCCGTTCGCGGCGGCCACAGTGGAGGTGCGGCTGCTGCCCGCGAAGGGCGAGGCGCCGGCCCCGATCGAGGTCAAGCTGCCCGCCGCCCGCACCCAGGAGCTCAGGCTCACACCCCCCAAGGGCAGCAAGGGCGGTTTCAGCGTCGTCGTACGGCCGAAGCCGGGCTCGGGGCCGGTGTACGGCGGGCGCGTCCTCGACGAGGCGGCCAAGGACGGCCAGATGGTGACCGCGCAGCCGCTGGCCATGGCCAGGACCTGGGCGCTGGTGCCTCCGACCGTCGACTCGCCGGGCGTGGTGCTTCCGTAAGAACCGCTTCAGTGCCGGTCGTCGTAGCCGGGGTCGATCGTCTCCGGGGTGAGGCCCAGCAGGCTGGCCACCTGCTCGACGACCACGTCCAGCACCAGCGTGCCGAGCTGCTCGCGGTCGCGGGCCCGCGCCTCGAGCGGGCGGCGGTACAGCACGACGGCGGCCGGATCCTCTCCCGAGGCCGACTCGGCCCGCCCGAGCGGGATCGGGTCGGAGGACAGCCGGGCGGGCCCGTCCACCAGCTCGGCGGCCGGCGGCACCTCCTCCACCGCGAACTCGACCGACGCGAGCTGGGTGCCCCACCGCGGCTTCAGCCGGTCGACCGCGTCGAGCACCAGGTCGTCGAACCGCTCGCCGCGGGACTTCGCGATGGGGACGTGCGAGGGTGCGAGGGGGCCGCGCATGCCGCGGCCGTGCCGGTCGCGCCGGCGCACCCGCCGGGCTGGATCCGGCCTGTCACCGCTCCGATCGCTCACGCAGCCAGCTTAAGGCCCGTCCCGTCGGCGCGGTGGATCCCGCGGGTCGTGTCCGCTTTGCCCACCAACGTCATACCGACTTCAAAGAACGCTGAATTGTGGCGACACGTTCAATAAGAGCGGCGGGGTGGTGGCAATGTGAACGCGGACCGGATACGGTCCCTCCGTGAGCCCCGTCCGCAGCTGTTCCCGTACCGCCTGCAGGCAGCCTGCCGTCTTCACACTCACGTATGTCTACGCCGACTCGACCGCCGTACTCGGCCCTCTGGCGACGTACGTCGAGCCACACTGTTACGACTTGTGCGCGGAGCACGCGGAACGGCTCACCGCGCCCAGGGGCTGGGAGGTCGTGCGCCTTCCGTCCGAGTCCGTCGCCCCGAGCGGGGACGACCTGGAGGCCCTGGCGAACGCGGTCCGGGAGGCCGCGCGCCCCGCTCCCGCCGCCGGCGAACCCGTCGGCCAGGCGGTCGAGGTGGGCCGCCGTGGTCACCTGCGGGTGCTCAAGTCCGCCCAGCCGAACAGGGAGCGATGACCCCTCGCGATGAGTTCGCGCGCTCCGCGTTGGAGAGCCCGCTGTGCGGGCAATCGGGCGCTATAGGCTCAGGTGCGAAGACTAACGACATTTAGGGGCGTGCAGTGGCCGACCTCAGCAGGATCTTCAAGGCGTACGACGTGCGTGGCGTGGTGCCGGACGAGCTCGACGAGGAGATCGCACAGGCCGTCGGGGCGGCCTTCGTGGAGCTGACGGGTGCGACCTCGGTGGTGATGGCGCACGACATGCGCCCCTCCTCGGGCCCGCTGGCCGCGGCGTTCGCCCGGGGCGCGACCTCCCGGGGCGCCGACGTGGTCAACGCCGGCCTCGGCTCGACCGACATGCTCTACTACGCCAGCGGCAGCCTGAACCTGCCGGGCGTCATGTTCACGGCGAGCCACAACCCGGCCAAATACAACGGCATGAAGATGTGCCGGGCGGGCGCCGTGCCGGTGGGCACCGACACCGGCCTGCTGGAGATCCGCGACCGCGCGGCCGAACTGCTCGCCACGGGCCTGGGCGGCACGCCGGGTGCCGGCGCGGTGACCGAGCGCGACCTTCTGGAGGGCTACGCCGCCCACCTCAAGACGCTGGTCGACCTGTCGGGCATCCGGCCGCTCAAGGTGGTCGTGGACGCCGGCAACGGCATGGGCGGCTACACCGTCCCCGAGGTCTTCAAGGGCCTGCCGATCGAGCTGACTCCGCTCTACTTCGAGCTCGACGGCAGCTTCCCCAACCACGAGGCCAACCCGATCGAGCCGGAGAACCTGCGCGACCTGCAGAAGGCGGTCGTCTCGCAGGGCGCGGACATCGGCATCGCCTTCGACGGCGACGCCGACCGGTGCTGGGTCATCGACGAGCGGGGCGAGTCGGTCTCGCCGTCCACCGTCACGGCGCTGGTCGCGGTGCGCGAGCTGGCCAAGAACCCCGGCGCCACGATCATCCACAACCTGATCACCTCGAAGGGTGTGCCGGAGATCGTCGCCGAGCACGGCGGCAAGCCCGTCCGCACCCGCGTCGGCCACTCGTTCATCAAGGCGGAGATGGCCCGCACCGGCGCCGTCTTCGGCGGGGAGCACTCGGCCCACTACTACTTCCGCGACTTCTGGTTCGCCGACTCGGGCATGCTGGCCGCCCTGCACGTGCTCGCGGCCCTGGGCGAGCAGGACCGGCCGCTGTCGGAGGTGCTGTCCCGCTACTCGCGCTACGCCGCGTCGGGGGAGATCAACAGCAGGGTCGAGGACCAGGCCGCCGCCCTGGCGCGGGTGCGCGAGACCTTCGCGGGCCGGGAGGGTGTTACCTTCGACGAGCTGGACGGACTCACCGTCAGCGGTCCGGACTGGTGGTTCAACCTGCGTCCGTCCAACACCGAGCCGCTGCTCCGGCTCAACGCGGAGGCCGCCGACGAGGAGAAGGTCGCCGCCGTCCGGGACGAAGTGCTCGCCGTGGTAAGGAGCTGACGACGTGAAGATCGACGACTGGCTGCTGGACATCCTCGCCTGCCCGGCGTGCAAGTCCCCGCTCCGCGCCGTGCCCGACGTGGACGAGCTGGCCTGCACCTCGGAGTCGTGCGGGCTGGTCTATCCCGTGCGTGACGACATCCCGGTGCTCCTCGTCGACGAGGCCCGCAAGGCATGACCGCTGCCGGAGGGGCCCGGTTCGAGCCCGACCGGCTCGACGACCAGGCGTACCTGACGGAGGGCGACCCCTCCGGCATGCTCCGTTCCGTCGCGTCGTCGGCCGCCCAGATGCGGGCGGCGTACCGATCGTCCGTGGAGAACGGCCTGGCGCGGATCGGGCGGGACGGCCGTCCCCGCGCGATCGTCGTGGCGGGCATGGGCGTCTCCGCCCTCGCGGGCGACGTCCTGGAGGCGCTGTGCCGGTACGGCGCCCCGGTCCCGGTGGTGACCGTCCGCGGCCATCGCCTGCCCGGCTGGGCCGGCGCCGCCGATCTCGTCATCGCGGTCTCCCGCTCCGGCAGGACCGAGGAGACCGTCGCCGTGACCGCCGAGGCCGTGCGGCGCGGGTGCGCGCTCGTCGGCGTGGGCGCGCCCGACACGCCGCTGTCGGCCCTGGTCGCGCGGGTGGGCGGGCCGTACGTGCCGGTGGGCGGCGCGACCGGGGTGGCCGGACAGCCGAAGGCCACGCTGTGGTCGCTCGTGGTCCCGCCGATCCTGGCGGCGGCCGCGCTCGGCCTGGTCTCCGCGGGGGAGAGCGAGTTCGAGTCGGCGGCCAAGCGGCTGGAGGACCTGGCCCATCGCTGCCGCCCGTCGAGCGAGTCGTTCATCAATCCCGGCAAGACGCTGGCGATGGAACTGGCCGGGACGCTTCCGCTCATCTGGGGCACCTCGCCGCTGGCCGCGGTGGCGGCCCGCCGTCTGGCCGACCGGCTCGGTGGGGACGCGGGCTACCCGGCGATCTGGGGGGAGCTGCCCGAGGCCGCCCACAACCAGATCGTGACGTTCGACGGCCCCTTGGCCGGACGGGACCTCTTCGCCGACCCGTTCGCCGACGAGCCGGGAGAGAGTCCACGTCTGCGCCTGTTCCTGCTGCGCGACGTGGAGGAGCATCCCCTGGTGGCCGCGTCCCGCACGGCCGCCGTACGGCTGGCCGAGGACCGGGGCGTGCCGGTCTCCGAGATCGCGGCCGAAGGCGCGCACCCGCTGGACCGGCTCGCCGCCCTGGTCGGTCTCTGCGACTACGCGAGTGTCTACCTCGCTCTCGGGTACGGGATGGACCCGGCGTCGGCCGCGGCGGAACTCCGGGCGAGAATTTCCCAATAGGATCGCCTCGGCCGATCGAATTGAGGAGTTCAACGTGAGTGCGGGTGGCGGTACCAAGGCGATCCTCGCGGCGCTCGGCGCCAACCTCGCGATCGCGGTGTCGAAGTTCGTGGCGTTCGTCTTCACCGGGTCGTCGTCGATGCTCGCCGAGTCGGTCCACTCGGTGGCCGACTCCGGCAACCAGGCGCTGCTGCTGCTCGGCGGCAAGCGCGCCGCCAAGGGGAGGACCCGCAAGCATCCCTTCGGCTATGGCCGGGAGCGTTACTTCTACGCCTTCGTCGTCGCCGTGGTGCTGTTCACGATCGGCGCCCTGTTCTCCCTGTACGAGGGCTGGCACAAGATCAGTGACCCGCACCCCGTGGAGTCGCCGCAGTGGGCCTTCGGCGTGCTGATCTTCGCGATCGTCGCCGAGGGCTTCTCGTTCCGTACGGCGATCAAGGAGTCGAGGGAGCACAAGGGCAAGGAGTCCTGGGTGTCCTTCATCCGCAGGGCCAAGGCACCCGAACTGCCCGTCGTGCTGCTGGAGGATCTCGGCGCACTGCTGGGCCTGGTCTTCGCGCTGTTCGGCGTGGCGATGGCCGTCATCACCGGCAACGGCATGTGGGACGGCGTCGGCACTCTCATGATCGGCGTGCTGCTTGCGATGATCGCGGTCATCCTGGCCACCGAGACCAAGTCGCTGCTGATCGGCGAGAGCGCGACCCCCGAGGTGGAGGAGAAGATCTGCGCCGCGCTGGAGTCCGCCCCCGAGGTCAGCCGGGTCATCCACCTGCGCACCCTGCATCTCGGCCCGGAGGAGCTGCTGGTCGCCGCCAAGATCGCGGTGGAGCACGACGACACCGCCGGCGAGGTGGCGAAGGGGATCGACGAGGCCGAGCGCCGCATCCGTGACGCGGTTCCGATGGCCCGGGTGATCTACCTGGAGCCGGACCTCTACCGGGCGGACGCCGCCTCGGGGCAGCGTACCGGCGCATAATGCTCGTTACGGTCAGCCGCTTTTCGCTGCGCGCCGTAATTGAAATGTGATGCTGAGTCACTTCAACCTCTGGGGTACCGCTCGGTAACTTTGCTTCTGCATTTGACTGGTTCCCCCCAGAGGTGACTCATGGCTCAACAGGGACGCGTTCGGCAGGGACGCGTGCGTTGGAAGCGCTTCGCGCTCGTCTTCGTGCCCGCACTCGCGGTCGCGTCCGTGTTGGTCGGCGCGACCGCCGAGGGGGCGATCGGCGCGTCGTTCGTGGTCTCGGGTGACACGTTCAAGGTCTCCGCGGACACCCTGCAGGGCCAGGGCTTCGTCCAGTACGGCAGCACGGTGGAGAACAAGAAGGGCCAGAAGATCCCGGTCGCCGTCTCCGGCATCCGCAAGGCCACCCTGACCAACATGTGCCAGACGGTCCTGGTGAAGTCGCCCGTCGGCGCCGTGACCATCCGGATCACCGCCGGCACGGGCAAGGACCCGGTCACCGCCGAGAACATGATCGTCGATGCTTCCCAGATCGAGGGCAACGCGGTCTTCACGAAGCTGGAGGCGGGCCGCGACGCCAGCGCCCTCGACCAGCTTCCGGGCGCCGAGGGCGCGGCCGGCATGTTCGGCCAGCAGGCGAGCGGCATCACCATCAAGGACTTCCGGCAGGTCTCCTGGTCGGTCAACGCGGCGACGTTCAAGCTGCCGGGGCTGAAGCTGGCGGTGGAGCCGGGCCAGCACGAGTGCTTCTGATGCGGGTGCTGCACATGGCCGGACACACGCTCCCGGGCGGGCGGCGATGAGCGGGTCCTGGCGGCGCTCGCGGCCGTTCTGGGGCGGCCTGCTGGTGCTCGCGGCCGGTCTGGAACTGCTGAGCATTCCGTTCGCGACCCAGGCCCTGCCGCTCGTCATCCAGTCGGGCACGATCGGCGCCACCTACCTGATCTCGCTGGTGCTGATCATCCTCGGCCTGATGATCTGGCTCCAGCCCGACAAACGCGCCTTCCTCGGCGTGGTCGCCGTACTGATCTCGATCGCGTCGTTCGTCTACGCCAACCTCGGCGGCTTCCTGATCGGCATGCTGCTCGGCCTGGTCGGCGGGGCGCTCGCGGTCGCCTGGACGCCCGCGGAGACCCCCGCCGAGACCACCGCGGAGACCCCCGTGGCCGATTCGGCGCCCATCCTGCCCGCCGCGCCGCCGGGGCCGTCGGCGGGTGAGATCACCATCACCGAGCGCCGGGTGGTCAGCGGCGACGAGCGGCTGGAGGCCACCCGGCCCCAGCGGCCGGCGGCCGAGCCCCCGGGCGAGAGCCCGCGCGTCCTGGTGGCCCGCGTCCGCGACGGGTCCGTGTCCGGGCCGGAGGAGGAGAGCCCTGACGACGACCCTCACGGCGGCCCTGACGACGGTCCTGACGACGGGGGCGTGCGCCCGGACGGCGGCGGACGCGGGGACGGGGGCCCGGGCCCGGCGACGAGGGCGCTGGCCATCGCCGTGCTTCCCGCCATCCTGGCGGCCGGAACGGTCATGACGCCGAAGGACCCCGGTCCGGACGGGCAGGGCGGCTCCCTCCTGCCCGGCGTCGTCCCGAGCGCCGTTCCCGGCGGCCTGTCCGACGCCCTCGGCGGCGTCCTGCCCAGCGCGGTCCCCACGGCCCTGCCCACGACTCTGCCCACGGCCCTGCCCACGAGTCTGCAGGACGCCGTGGGCTCCCTCACCGGCAGGAGGAGCCCCTCGCCGACGCCCGGGCGGGACGGCGAGGACGAGCCGGGGGACTCTCCCACGCAGGGGGGCGGCGCGCCGGGGGCGGTGCGGGTCGCGACCGAGACGGCCGCCGTCCGCGCCCCCTCGCTGACCATGACCGGGATGAAGTTCACCGGCGTGGTCGAGATGCCCACCGCGACCGGCACCGTCAAGATGCTCCGCTTCACCATGGACAAGGCCGTGCTGGAGCGGCCCACCCAGACGATGGGCCCGACGACGCTGACCGGCAGCACGTTCACCTTCGAGGGCAACGTGGTGATCTGCACGACGAAGATGACCGCCAAACTCCTCGGCCTGCCCCAGGAGTTCACGGCGGAGCACCCGAACCTCCTGGTCAAAGCGCTCAGGCTGGTGCCGTCCCTGAACGTCCCGCTGACGATGACCGACATCGTGAGCGAGCAGCCGTACGTCACGGCCGACACGCTGCGCGCCGACGACCTGCGCCTCGTGGTCGGCGCCTGATTCAACGGCGCCTGATTCAACGGCGCCTGACTCAACGCTGCCGCAGCAGCCGCAGGGCCTTCTCCTTCTCGAAGTCCAGCGCCCGGCGCGGCGCCTGGATGCGCCCGATGCGCACGCCGAGGTCGCGTACGGCCTGGGCCACCGCGGGCTCGGACAGCGCCCGGAGCGCGAAGGCCAGCTCGGCCGGCGAGACGTCGAACCGGCGCTCCAGCTCCATCGCCTGGCGCACCGCCTCCAGTTCGTCGGGCCCGAAGCGCCGATGGGCGCCCCTGTCCCGTACGGGCGGCAGCAGGCCGAGGGCCTCCCGGTAGCGCAGCATCCGGGGGGACATGCCGAGCCGCCTGGCCGCCTCGGTGATGCGCATCGTGCCTCCGGTCCCCGTTCCTGGGTCCACGCTAGACAGTCCGGCGGCCCTCCGGCACCCGTCGGCGACGGAATCTCACATTCTTGTGTCAGGTTCGCACGCCTCCGTATGCGTCGGCGCGTCCGCGACGCCTAAACTCGCACCGACGGACAATGGAGGAGACACTCATGGACTTCAAGGTCGCCGACCTTTCGCTGGCGGAATTCGGCCGCAAAGAGATCCGCCTCGCGGAGCACGAGATGCCGGGCCTCATGGCGACCCGCAAGGAGTACGCCGCGGCGCAGCCGCTGCGCGGCGCGAAGATCATGGGATCGCTGCACATGACGATCCAGACCGCCGTACTGATCGAGACGCTGGTCGCGCTCGGCGCCGACGTCCGCTGGGTGAGCTGCAACATCTTCTCCACGCAGGACCACGCCGCCGCCGCGGTCGTCGTCGGCCCGGACGGCACGGTGGACAACCCCTCCGGCGTCCCGGTCTTCGCCTGGAAGGGCGAGACGCTGGAGGAGTACTGGTGGTGCACCGAGCAGGCCCTCCGCTGGCCCGACGGCTCCGGCCCCAACATGATCCTCGACGACGGTGGCGACGCCACGCTGCTCGTCCACAAGGGTGTGGAGTTCGAGAAGGCCGGCGCCGTGCCGGTCGCCGGTGAGGACGACCCCGAGGAGTGGGCGGTCATCCTCGACACGCTCCGCCGCACGGTCTCCGAGGACAAGTGGTGGACCCGCGTGGCCGAGGAGATCAAGGGCGTCACCGAGGAGACCACGACCGGTGTGCACCGGCTGTACGAGATGCACAAGTCCGGCACGCTCCTGTTCCCGGCGATCAACGTCAACGACTCGGTGACCAAGTCGAAGTTCGACAACAAGTACGGCTGCCGCCACTCGGTGATCGACGGCCTCAACCGCGCCACCGACGTGCTGATCGGCGGCAAGGTGGCCGTGGTCTGCGGCTACGGCGACGTGGGCAAGGGCTGCGCCGACGCGCTGCGCGGTCAGGGCGCCCGGGTCATCGTCACCGAGATCGACCCGATCTGCGCGCTCCAGGCCGCCATGGACGGCTTCCAGGTCACCACCCTGGAGGAGGTCGTCGGCATCGCGGACATCTTCGTCACCTGCACCGGCAACTACGGCATCATCACCGCCGAGCACATGTCGCAGATGAAGCACCAGGCGATCGTGTCCAACATCGGCCACTTCGACAACGAGATCGACATGGCCGGCCTGACCCGCATCCCGGGCATCAAGAGGATCAACATCAAGCCGCAGGTCGACGAGTGGGTGTTCCCCGACGGGCACTCGATCATCGTGCTCGCCGAGGGCCGCCTGATGAACCTCGGCTGCGCCACCGGCCACCCGTCGTTCGTCATGTCGAACTCGTTCACCAACCAGGTGATCGCCCAGATCGAGCTGTTCACGAAGACCGACGAATACCCGGTCGGCGTGTACGTGCTGCCCAAGCACCTCGACGAGAAGGTCGCCCGCCTCCACCTCGACGCGCTCGGCGTCAAGCTGACCACGCTCAGCAAGAAGCAGGCGGAGTACATCGGCGTCGACGTCGAGGGCCCGTACAAGCCGGACCACTACCGCTACTGACAGGCGGGTCGCACGACGAGGGCGCGGGCCCGGGCCCGCGCCCCTCGTCAGGAGGTAGACGGCGTGATTCAGCCGGACATCACGGCGGGCATCGCGGAGGCCGGAGAGCGCCGCATCGAGTGGGCGGCCCGGTCGATGCCGGTCCTAGGGGCGGTCGGCGCCGGTTTCGGTGCCGACAGGCCGCTCGACGGCCTGCGCGTCGCCGCCTGCATGCACGTGACCGCCGAGACGGCGGTGCTCATGGGGGCCCTGCGGGAGGGCGGCGCAGAGATCGCCCTGGCCGCGTCCAACCCCCTGTCCACGCAGGACGACGTCGCCGAGGCGCTGAGGACGTACGGCATCGCCGTGCACGCCCGCGCCGGCGTGGACATGGAGACCTACTACCGGCACATCCACCAGACGCTCGACATCGCGCCGAACATCGTCCTGGACGACGGATGCGACCTCGTCAACACCCTGCACACCGAGCGGGTCGAGCTCCTCGACGACGTGATCGGCGGTTGTGAGGAGACCACGACCGGGATCATCCGGCTGCGCCAGATGGCCTCGGAGAACGCGTTGCGCTTCCCGATGGTCGCGGTGAACGACACCCGGACCAAGCGGATGTTCGACAACCGGTACGGCACCGGCCAGTCGACGCTCGACGGCATCATGCGGGCCACCAACGTCCTGCTGGCCGGCCGCACCGTCGTCGTGGCGGGTTTCGGCTTCTGCGGCCGTGGCGTCGCGGAGCGGGCCAAGGGCCTCGGCGCGCGGGTCGTCGTCACCGAGATCGACCCGGTCAAGGCTCTCGACGCCGCCCTGCAGGGCTACGACGTGCGGCCGATGAGCCTGGCCGCCGAGACCGGCGACGTGTTCGTGACCGTCACCGGCAACCGCGACGTCATCCGCGCCGAGCACCTGGCCGTCATGAAGGACGGCGCGATCCTCGCGAACGCGGGCCACTTCGACGTAGAGATCGACGTGCGCGCGCTGGAGGAGATGGCGAGGCAGGTGCGCTTCGGTATCAGGCCCAACACCGACGAGTACGTCCTCGACGACGGCCGCAGGCTGCTGCTGCTCGCGGAGGGGCGCCTGGTGAACCTCACCGCGGCCGAGGGGCATCCGGCGGCGGTGATGGACATGTCGTTCGCCGCCCAGGCGCTCGCCGTCGCCTGGCTGGTGCGGGAGTCGGCCCGGCTGACGCCCGGCGTGTACGACGTCCCGGCCGGCATCGACGCCGAGGTGGCCCGCCTGAAGCTGGCCGCGGCCGGCATCTCGATCGACGCGCTCACCGTCGAGCAGGAGGAGTATCTCCACTCCTGGCGTCTCGGGTCCTGACCCCCGGCCGTTCCTCCGGCCATCGTTCCTCCGGCCATCGTTCCTCCTCACTCGCGCACCCGCCGGGCTGTGCTGAGGCGGCGGTAGGTGAAGGCCCAGCGGTCTTTGCCGATCTTGCGGCGGGTGTAGCGGTCGGGGTTGTGGAACTGGCAGGCCGGGCCCAGCAGTTTGAGGTCGGTCAGGCCACCGCCATGATCCTTGCTTGGCCAAGTCGGTCACTGCGCCGGAAGGAACCTCCGGTCCTCGCGAAGTCCGCTTCGCTGGACCTTCGCTGCGGTCCTCGCTTCCTTCCGCTCCGCTCCCTCCAGTTTCGCTCCTCACAGCCCCATTCCCTCCAGCCCGGTGAACGAGTGTGCACACAGCATCAGACTCGCAACGGCCGGGCTCCCGCCTGGTGGTGGTAGGTGAAGGCCCAGCGGTCTTTGCCGACCTTGC